>DATHDV010000145.1:0-11096 GCA_035318845.1 Chitinophagaceae bacterium | reverse complement strand
CCGATCTCTGTTTGTAATTCTTCCTGCGATTGCAACTCTTTCACTCCATTTATGCCGTCAGTGAAAAGATATTTATTCATGGATGGATCGATAACCAGGTTTAGCGAATGGTTAAGTGTAGAAAGAGTTCAAATAGGCAATTTGGGATTGAGATGAAAAAATACAACATGAAGACAATTATGCAACCGCTGTAATGAGGTTACAACAAAGTTTTATGAAATAAGAAGTGACAGAAAAACATCTTATGATTTTCTAAACAAAAGTTTGGGGAAACATTTATACTAAAATGGTAAAGAATAGTGAATGGAGTATTAAAGCCCCACTAGCCACTCCCCACTTTCCCCTCAATCCACCGTCCAGTGAAAACCATTCCGCAAGGCGGGCAATTTTCTCCAGTCAAGCGCTTTGCCGGTAAGTTGAAACGCTTTGCCGCCACTAGAATATTGAAGTGTCAAAACACTATCGGCCTTATTGTAATTAAAACGAATGGGTATCTTATGCAACTGGTAATCTATTAGAACATACTCGTATTTGCCAATATTATAGCCAAGTTTATAATCCGTCATCTCATCCTCGCTGTTTTGAAAGATCATATAACTGTCTTTGTGAATAAAAAAACGTTTCACCGGGAAACTAGCCGGTGGCAATGTATCAGAACCGGCGATATACCGGATTACTTCATAGGCGCCGTGCATATTTGGGCGGGCGGCTTTGTCACCATTAAAGTTTCCAGTCTTTATGAAAGGATAAAGGGCTTCCAAAAAAATAATGCCTGCTGCAAAGCATTTCAGGCAGGCAGACAAAAACCTGTTTTGGATCAGAACGGTTTCAGCGGGATTTGGTTTTCTTTCTACAGTTCGTTCAGTGAAAAAGTATTGATATAAACTTTTAATATAGGGTGCAAGCAGGTAAAGCGTAAGAAAAAGTAAAAGCAGGGAAAAGAGTTTTACGGAGATGTCAAACCCGAAATTTACTGCGACTATGTTGATCATAATAAAAAAGCTCAGCAGCAAACCAACCAGCCGGGTTCGTTTAATAAGTAGGAATAAGGCAGCCAGCGTTTCCAGTGAACCGAGAAAAACATTATAGAAACGTGAGGTGCCCATCGAACTCCAGTAAAGCAGGTCTTTGGGGATCCTTCCTACCGGTGTATAAAGCGTATTGGGTTCGGGCAGGTAAAACTGGTTCTTGAAAACTTTGTCAAGCCCGTACTTCAGTAATTGCAAAGCAAGATAATAACAGGCTAGCAGGTAAATAAATTTCAAGACCTTATCCTTATATCTTGCCCAGCTTTTTAGTTTCGACAGGATCATAGCTGCAAGTACCGATAAGATAAAAAGTATCAATACCAGGACGTACATCGCAATCGTATCTGAATGAACCTCTGTGTCTGTCAGTGTTTGTCCAAACATAGTTGAGGAAACAAACCCAATAAGATCTCCAAAGATCGATTCAGTTACAGAAAATTGAACCCCTGTAAGGTTAAAAGGAAATGGGACAAAGACAATACAGAATAAGGCAAAAAAAGAAGCTACCTGTTTTACAAAACCTCTTTTCATGCACAACGGGTTTATAGAAAGGTCAGGCCCTTCCTGGTTGTAATCGGGGTTGATAAAATCTCCAGGACAACCAGCCGCCAAGCAATGAAAGCAGCAGTATCGTTCCCAGCATCATGATCAGTTGCATATCAAAAGGAGGATTGTTATTTGGCGGATCATTAGTAATTGCAAAGGGGATCAGTTGTTGTTGTGGCCTGTCATCTGTTTTTTTCGTTTCATTCTTTTTATTATCAAGACCGATAAACTTTGTCTTGTTACTGGTTTCATATTTAGCTCTTTCTTTAATTCCTTTTAAGATACTATCGGACGAATTTTTACGGTTAAACAAAGGATCGTTGTAAACCGTATCTCTTTTTACCTGCACAAATTTATCCGCAGAATCTGAAGTGGCTCCCCATGGGCGTTTATATTCTTTTGAAACCAAAACTGAAACACTGTCTGAAATTAAAATAACACGGTCCAGTTTGTAAGCTGACTTGTCGGGCGGCAATCCATAATCAGACTCGTCGTTGTCAAATATTTCATTGCCCAGTGCAATATTGAAATTCTCCGGGCTACCGCTATGACTTTCAAAAGCTATTTTTTTTGTTTGTGCCTGCAGGGCTGTACCAAACAGGACAAGTACAGCAACCAAAAGATGACGAGTTTTCATATCGCTGTTTTTTGAGGCTTATTGATGATATTAAAGGTAGGAAATATTATTATCAGGAATGGGTTGGATGAAGTTAAACTTTCGGAGAACTGCCCAGGATGATGACTGCAGGCCGGCTGACCAGGGCTCCTTACAATATTTATCACCCGATTACCGTTGGTGGAGATATTGAAATGAACCACCTGATGATAAGAACCACCCTCCTCCTGCTATTGATAACTGTTACCAGCGGGGTCCATGCACAGCAACAAAAACAGGTTATTGACTCATTCCCAAAAATGGCTACCGTGAATGTAACGGTAACGGATATGAAAGCCCGGCCGAGGAAAGGCGAAGAGGTGATCTTTCGCGGAGAAAGAACAGGTAAAATTTTTTCAGAGTTTTCTGATGCAAAAGGAAAAATAAAGCAGATGCTTCCCCCGGGTGACAGTTATAATGTGAGTGTAAAAAGTATAACTGACACGACCAAATACTCGATCATCACCGTACCCGAACTTGGCGAAGACGAATATTTTACCGATCCCTTCTGGGTGAATATAAAATTTGAGCCTGCACGCCATTATCGTCTCGATAATGTCCATTTCGATTTTGATAAAGCAACGCTTCGTCCTGATTCATATGACCAGTTAAAAGAATTGCTGGAATACCTGCAGCGGCATGAAGAAATAAAAATTGAGATCGCCGGGCATACTGATAATATTGGCGCCAATGAACATAACCTGAAACTCTCACAGGAAAGAGCAAACACGATCAGGAATTATTTGATTGGAAAAGGAATAAAAGCTATTAGGTTAACAGCAAAAGGTTATGGTGCCTCAGAACCAGTTGCTGATAACAGTACAGAAGAAGGGAGACAACTGAACAGGAGAACGGAGGTGAAAATATTATAGTGTTGAATTTACCAGTTAATTGATTTTTATTTTACCTGATAAGATTTATGGTACCCTTCATGGCCGGCGATCCATCTTTAAATTGCAGCAGGTAAACATAAGTGCCCGAAGGTTGTGGTATACCATTCCATGAACCGTTCCAGTCCACTTTTGAAGCGGAGGCATGATATACTAATTGGCCGTAACGATTATATACATTGACCGTTGCTTCCAGCAGCGGATCAAGATAAGGAATGGTCCAACTATCATTTTTACCATCGTTGTTCGGGGTAAAAGCAGTTGGAACAAAAATACCAGCTACCACTTTTACCAATACCTGGTCCTCATTCGTACAGCCATATTCAGAAACAGCAGTAAGTGAATAAACCATGTCCTTATCCGGAGATGCAATGGGGTTAAGTATAGAAATGCTGCTTAAAAAATCCGGGGGTGACCAGGAAAAAATATTATTACCTGCAATGATCGTTGCTGACATAGTAATATGCCCGCCATTGATCAGGATCCTGTCAGGCCCGGCATTGATAACCGGTTTTGGATGCACATGAATGATAAGCACATTGGAAGCGATGCGGCAGGTTGCGATACCGGCATTTCCATTTTCAGCTACCGCAAGCCTGTACCAGAAATTGCCTGCTGTGGTTGGTTTCCTTTGATAAACAAGATCGGCGGCGCCGGAAATATCTTTCCATGTTCCTCCTGAATCAATGCTTGCCTGCCATTGATATTCCGGCGAGATGAATCCCGGTGAAACAACAGCAGTAAGATCGTAAGTGATTTGCTCATTGATACAAACATCAACTTTATTATTATTTCCCCGGATGGCGGAACTGATCACCGGTCCGCAGGGTCGAAAACTAATATCATCCAGTGCCAGGTCGTTGCCACCACCGCCGGGTGCATTATTGCGGATGCGTAATACCACATCGGGATTGTTGGCGGCAGTAGTAAAAAACAAACCATATTGTTTCCATTCGGGCTGAGGAGTGATCCCGATATCACCGGTATTGTATGTATTCAATATGCTGCCGGAAGTTGTTTCAATACTAAATGTAATGTTTGGCTGAATGCCTCCGGCAGACTTCAACACATTCATGATCCACATGGAGAATTCGTAAGTGGTATTACGGCAAAGACCCGTAACGGTCGTCAGAAAAAAATCAGCTGGTTGAAAGGAAGCATTCACCAGCATAAAAGCCCCGTTGCCGCTATGGTCTGCGCTTACCGTATGCCAGTTGTCCCGAAAACAACCTGAAGTAAAGTTGGTGATGGTATAAGACCCGTCGGAAGGGCAGAAAGAATTGGTATAAGTATAGCCCGGTGCTGCAAAAGTCGTTTCGCCGGCAGCACCCGAACCAAAAGTAATATTAACAACAGGATCACCCAGGCTGCCATTGCATAATTGCGCAGCAGAAAATATAGAAATGAAAATACCAATGATCATTAAAAGCACCCGCATTGAAAAAAAGGAAGCAGCGCTTATACTCACAGACCGGGCTATTTTAATTTCGATAAAATTATTCATTTAAATTCCCTGGAATAAGACTTTAAACAAAACTAATATTATTTGACTGCTTTTATTCTTCCAATCGCTTCTTTAGCAAACGCAAGGGCCTCCCCATAGGTTGCTTTTTTAGAAGTGGATACAAAAACTTTAGCTACTGTATTCTTTACCCGGAACACAAAATTATATTGAATAGGGTTTCAATCCGGCACCCTTTATGATATAAGTTGCATAGTTAAGCTATACATATGCATAAGTTAAACAGTGATCATGAACGGGTTTGGAACAAAATTCCAGAACTCAGTCTTTTATTCTGGATCATGAAGATCACTGCTACCACGCTGGGAGAGACCGGCGGTGATCTTTTAGCCCAGACATTGAATGTTGGGTATGCCAGCAGTACGCTTATCTTTTTTGCTTTTTTCCTCGTAATGGTTACCTGCCAGTTGATCGCCAAAAGATATATCCCGGTAATATTCTGGGCAGTTATTGTTGCCACCAGTACCGCAGGCACCACCATGTCAGACTATATGGACCGCACCCTTGAATTGGGCTATGCTTTGGGCTCATTGATACTGGTATCTGTTTTGATCATTACTTTAATAACCTGGCGGCTAACAGAAAAAACGTTATCGGTAACCAATATCAATTCATTCAGGGGAGAAATATTTTACTGGATCGCTATTTTATTCTCCAATACGCTGGGTACAGCCTTGGGTGATTTCCTTGCAGATGATTCAGGTTTAGGTTTCGGCGGCAGCGCCTTATTAATTTCAGGAGTGCTGCTGGTAGTGGTGCTTGCTTATTATTTTACAAAAATTTCACGGGTAGTATTATTCTGGATCGCATTTGTTTTAACCCGTCCTTTTGGCGCCACATTCGGCGACCTGCTTACAAAATCGCATGAAAAAGGCGGTTTGGACTATGGCACCCGTGGAGCATCCCTGATCCTTTTTGGTCTTCTTGTAGCGCTGATAATATATGAGACCGTAAAACTTAAACGTCAGTCATTAATAAAACAAAATGCTGATAGCAAAGACCGAAGTCAACTCCACGAACCTGTTGATGAGGATCGGGGAGAAGGAAAGAGCAAACACTAACCGAAATTATTTTTTCGGAAAAGATTTGACTGAATCCTTAGCTGGTGCCGCTGGTTTTCGTATAAAAACATCGCCTTCTGAGCAATCAAAAATCGCATATTCTATCATCTGCCTGAACTCAATATCTTTTCTCACTTGCATCTGCCTTACAAACTCCTGCTGTTCAAATAAACGGTATTCAATTTCTGTATTAAGGTCTGCTGATTGCTGATTGGAGTATTTTTTCAACACCTCCTTCAACTCACTGCCGGTTAGCGGCGACAAAATGAAACTATATTCCCCCGGCTGTAAAAGAGTTTGCCTGTACATATAGGCCTGTCCACCCTTATATGCCAGGGCAACTGCATCATACCGGAACAATGAATTCAGGCCTTCCTTAAAATTATTCCCTTTTTGTTCTATTCTTTGAAAACTGTTCAACCCATCGGGAAGCAGGTAAACAAAAACCCTGTCATAATCAGCCAGGTTTTCAATATGGATGTTTACTTCTTTGTAAGTAAGTGTTATCGTCTCTCCCGTTGCACTGTCGGTGTAAGTTCCGGTTTGCCTGTTGGTGGTTACCTGGTTTACAAATACGTCTAAGTTTTTCCAGCCGGGAGTACTGATAGTAACATTATAATAATTACTGGCAGGTGGTGTGGGAATGATCGTATCATTACACCTGTATTTTATTCCAACCTGCCGGTACGCTTCTGAAAGATTCGCACAAAACTCTTCTTCATAATTTGATGACTCTCTTGTAAAATCCCTGATAGCCTGTTCCCTTTGCTTCACATCAGCAATTGCATTTAGTCTTGCCAGTTCGGCTTCATGCTTAGCCCAGGTTTCTGCTGCAGCCTGCTGGTATGCTTTATATTTCGTCTGGAAATAGAAACTTAATTTCTCCTGCAGGCCTTCATTTATCATTACACGGCCATCTTTCCTTGCGGCAAATTCTAAAAACTTCTTTCTAATCTGACCAGTGCTGTTATCGGCACACAACTGGTCAATTTTATACATCGGATAATTAAGTCCTTCAAGATATGCATTCAGATATTCTGCTGTACAAAGACCATGCATATAACGAAGCCTTTCTTCAAATTCCTTAGTAGCAAGAATAGTGTTATTGAATTTTTCATTCCAAATGGAGCCGATACGGGCCGGATCTATTTCGTAATGATAAAATTCAGTTCCTAATTGATCGGCCGGAGTTTCTTTTGCTGTATCCTTTTTCAGCAGTTGATCATATTTTTTTCCGGATGTGTCTGCTCTTTCATAATCTTTTTCATTTCCAATATCCATGTCAATCTCGTTTCTTTCAGGGTCGTTATCACTGATTATAATGTCGGCTGAATTCATGTCGTAAGTTCTTTTACCTATATATAATGGGTATCCACTAAAAGAATAATATAAACTATCCGTATATTTTTTATTCGCATAATTTTTTTGCAGGGCTTTTAATGTTGGAATATAATTGGGCGGATAGAAATCAAGTGTTGTAATATCATAAGTTCGCAACCTGTTTTCCACCGGCTTTGGGTTCACCCAGTTGATTTGGCCGCTGCTGTCCTCCACTCCATCAAATAACTGCATCGCAGGGTTTATTTCTTTTGCCGGAACGCTTACATTTATTTCTTTTATCAGCGAAACCGGCTGGTCGCCATCATATCCATTCAGGTAAAACATACCAGCTGTTTGTAACAATGCCCCATTACTGGTGGTGGAAAGCCCCTGCCGCATAATATCATAAGGGTTCAGGGCTGTTTTAATTTCCAGGCGGATCTTATCACTTTTACTGTTGAATGCATGTGCCGGAATGGCAAACACAACACCGTCCCTTGTTTCAATAATGGTGTCATCTGCATTGCTGATAACAAATTGTTCGGCGCTTTCCGTGTTTTCTTTTGCGGAATGCCGGGAGAAAAGATTCGTTTTAACTGCATAAAAAACAAATGCAGCAATAATGAGAATAGCCGGGATACCCCACTGAACCAGGCGCTGGTTAACTATCTTTTTTCGTATGACTTTAGCAAATTCATTTTTTAACCCGGCCGTTTCAGCTGCTTTGATAATTTGTTGTTGTATAAAAAATTCCTCCTGCAAGTTTTTGTCGGCAGACAATTGCTTTTCAAAAGCTGTTCTTTCTTCGCCGCTCATTTCATTTTGGAGATACCTGGTTATTTGTTCAGTGTTGTTATTCATGGCTGCGGGTTGAAAGGGTTAGATAATTTTCTTTGGCTTTCTGTATGCAGCGGTATTTCTGGTTCTTCGCTGTCTTTTCATCGCCAAATGCAAGCGCAGAAGCGATCTCCCTGAAACTTTTCTTTTTAAAATAAAAGAGGACAAGCAGTTGCCTGCATTTTTCACCAAGAAGATTAAATGCGGCCATAGCCAGGTCAAAGTTTTTTCCTTCTACTGTTGTCACATCTATCAAATCACTTGGTTCAGCATCCAGTGGCATTTTGTTTCTTCTTCTCAGTTCCTGCAACCAAAGATTTTTTACAATCGCTTGCAGGTAGGTCTTCAGGGGTGCGGACAAAACAAAGTCTTTTGCCTGTGCTTTTTTATACAATATCACCAGTGCATCCTGGAAAATATCTTTGGCATCATCAGTCGTACCACTGTTGGCGGTAATAAATTTTTTTACAGATGGCAGTACATTGTACAAGCCATCAATAGCCTTCTGGTACCTGTTATTCCGTAAACATTCTATTATTTCCTTGTCTGTCATCGGGTGAGGTTATATCTATTAATGCCATTTCAGGCAAAAGGTCATCAAAAAAAATGAAATATTTTTTCCCCCGCATTAATTAGACAAGTTATCCCTAAAAAAGTATCTTTATAATAGTTGAAGAAGCAATGAAAATAATAAGAAAACTCATATTATTTACCTGGTGTGTTTCTTGTATTCACATGAGCCTGAAGGCGCAAACAGAGGCGAAAGATTTTGCTATGGCCGATTCGCTCGTGAACGCCGGTGAGTTTCAAAAAGCAATACCCCTTTTCAATAACCTCATCAGCAAGTATGGCGAGAAGGAAAAATTCTTTACTGGTCGTGGTTTTGCTTATTCGCAGATCAATGAGCTTGTAAAATCCAGAGAAAGCTATAGCCGCGGACTTGCCCTGAATCCTTCCTGTTCAAAATGCCTGATCAACCTGGCGATGCTTGATGTATTGAACAATGACTTTTCCAGGGCTTTTATATTCATGGATCAATATATAAAATTAGAGCCGGCACAGGCGATAGGATATGCCAAACGTGGCGAGCTGGAATTTCAAACCGGGAAGCTGGATGAAGCAATGGCTGATTTTCATAAATCTCTTCAATTGGATTCTACATCTCCTTATGTATACTTATACCTGGCGATGACACAAATGGCAAAAGGCAGTAACCATGAAGCTTTAGCTGCTATTAACAAGTCACTAAAATATAATCCTGATCTTGAATTTGCCTATTTTATCCGGGGGAAAATATATATAGAACTTGGGGATTACAGGTTAGCAATAAACGATCTTTTTGGCTGCCTGAGAAAGAACCCTATGGTAAGCGAATACAATACGTATGCCGGTATCGCCCTGTTTTATGTGCAGGATTATAATAAAGCCATGCAGGCTTTCGATGCATCGCTCAAGCTTGACAGCAGCGACCATCTGCCATTTCAATTTCGTTCCTATTTACTGTATTCCGAAGCCGCCTTTACTAAAGCTTGCATCGATAAACAAAGAGCATTGGCGATCGCTTCAGCTACCGGGAATCAAGCAGCCATAAAACAATTGCAACAGGAAATGGACGAATATTGCGACCTGTCCAAACCCGGAGCCCATTATCATACGGGTCAAATATTATTCGGACAAGCTGCTTTTGATAAGGCCAAACTTGCTTATAGTAACGGACTTCGTCAATTTCCTGAGGATCCCCTGTTGCTGGAAGGAAGAGGCAACACGGCAATAGTTGCCGGCCAGTTCAGCGAAGCTCTTAGCTATTATAACCAATGCCTTGCACATTTAAAAGAAATAAACACCGGGTTGCTTACAAAGGAAAAAAGTCCGGAAAAAAAGAGAGCCGCTAATGATTTTTTCCTTTCTCAATTGTACAACAGTATTGCTTTTGCACACATGAATTTGCTGCATCTGGATTCTGCAACAATATGGATGGGAAAAGCTATTGATGTGTTACAAAAAAATCCTGCCGTAGATGGAAGGACCATTACATTGGCAGAATTCCTGGTGAAAAGGAGTGGCATTCTCCGGATCCAAAAGAACGATGCTGCCGCTAATGCTGATATAACAGAGGCATTACAGGTAAACCCCGAATGTTCTGATGCTTATATGGAAAGAGCCCGGTATCTTATCAATAAGAATACAATTGAAGGGGAGATAAGCAAGGATAATATGGCAGCTATCTATCAACCCAACCAACCGGGTAATAACACTAATTTCACTTATATCACTACTCCTGCCAAAAACTGGAATTCAAAAGAAATTGAAGCTGCCCTGAAAGATTGTAACCTGGCCATCAGTTTTAACCCTATCAACAAGGAAGCATATATGATCAGGGCGCAGGCCCGCATCCTCCTGAAAAAAGATAACTATTGCGCCGATATTTTACAGGCAAAAAAATTAGGGATCATTGATGCTGCAAAACGTCTGAATGTCACTTGTAATTGATCGATTAACCGATCCCTCCCTAACTTTGCCCCATGCTATCAATCTCCAACCGTGGCCAGCAAATGCCGCCTTCGCCGATACGGAAACTTGTGCCTTATGCAGAAGCTGCTAAGAAGAAAGGTATTAAAGTATATCACCTGAACATTGGCCAGCCGGATATAGAAACACCCCCCGCCATCCTGGATGCAGTTCGCAATGCCGATATCAAAGTGCTGGAGTACAGCCATAGTGCCGGCAATGAAAGTTATCGCCGTAAGCTGGTTCAGTATTATAAAAAAGTAGGGATCGATGTTACTCATGAACAAATATTAATTACTACCGGCGGAAGTGAAGCCATCATGTTTGGTTTTTTCACTTGTTTAAATCCCGGCGATGAAGTAATTATTCCTGAACCTTTTTATGCCAATTACAATGGCTTTGCCTGTGCAGCTGGCGTAAATGTGGTGCCCATCACTTCAAGGATCGAAACCGGGTTTGCCCTGCCTCCTATCCATGATTTTGAAAAAGTGATCACATCAAAAACAAAAGCCATCATCATCTGCAGTCCGAATAACCCGACGGGTTATTTATACAGCCGGGAAGAAATGGATGCATTAAAAGAGATCTGTATCAAATTCAATTTATATCTCTTCAGCGATGAAGCTTACCGTGAATTCTGTTATCCGCCGGATGGCGGACGCGGTGCTGGCGAATATGTCAGTGCTATGCACTTAAAGGGATTGGACCAACATGTGGTATTGATGGATA
>DATHDV010000144.1:0-8433 GCA_035318845.1 Chitinophagaceae bacterium | reverse complement strand
CCCAGCTCATCCTGCGGAAATGCTGCCAGGTTATCTAATACGTCCTGCCACCGGGCTGCGAGTGCATCCTTTAATTTCAACTGATCGTTGATATATATTAATGTTCTGCACCCCCACCGCAATAAGGAAAGATCATAATTAGCATCCCTTGTAATTCCTTTGGGATATTCCGGGGAATAAGTAAAGGGTAAATGGTATTTCCCATCAGCTTCCTTTTCCATGATATGCAGATAATAATTGATCGCTCTTGTAAGGATGGGATAAATGTTTTTCATCACATCTTTGTCCCTGGTATATTCATATGTCTGCCAGTATACATGAAGCAGCCAGGTCAGGTTTCCCAATTCCAGGGAAGCCGGGCTTTGTCCCGTACTGTCATTTCCTTTCAAAACTTTTATCCCCGAGTTCATATCATAAGGACCTGACCTCCCCAATGCAGCTGAATTGAACTGGTAAGGTTCCGGTGCGTTTTTCATAAGATCCGCAACATGATCATTGACCATTTTCAAAAGTGGTTTTACAAGGTCAATGTGATTGGAAGAAAAAAATGGATAATAGGTCAATTGGATATTCAGGTTCCACCAGTATTTCGGCCAGGGTGTGATATGGTACCAGGGTCCCATCAGGTCGATGGGGTATGTGCCCATTCTTGTAGCGGATGCGATCTTGTACTGTTGTATCCACCAGAAACTTTGCAGGCGGTTATCAGGGATAGCAATAAGACTTTTTTTATAAAACTCATGCCAATGGGTACGGTGTGTTGCGATCAGCGCATCTGTAATCTGGGGTGTAATGGGACCGAGTAACTGCCCTGCTAATTTTTTTGAATTATCCGCAGGAAAAGAATTACTGATGGTAACCAAAAAGCTTTGTTTGTTGCCTGATTTAATTTCTCTCCAGGTGGTTGTGTAGCTTCCACCAACCAGCAATGCCTGGTGATTATAATAAATACCATTTTCTTCAGTAATCACATAGGGCGGATTGGATTCATATTTTGAAGCGCTGTCACGTCCGATAGTTATAAAAGGACTTTGAGCATGCTCAGGTTTCCAATCCCAATAGAATATTTTTTCATTGGCTGGAGAAGTGATAGTAAAGATCATTACATCTTTTGTAGCTGCAACCAGGCCCTGAAATTGAAGGGTCCCGTTGCCTGTAACAATATTTCCTTTCAATTCCGCATTCCAAAGATCCAGCCGGAGGTTGATTTTTAATATATTTCCTGTTGTATGCAGAACAAATCTACCGATAGGCAATCTTGCCCTCCCGATTGAAGGATTGATTCCCTCGCGATGATCCACCACATCGGTTCTACCCACATCAAAGCGAATAGCATTAGCGTCTTCACGATAGATCATTACACCCAATAATCCATTCCCCAAAAATGCGCCTTCTTCCCATTTGGCAGAGAGGCTATCGAAAACAATATCCTGCTTTGACAAGAATTCTTTATAGTCGATCTTGTTTTGAAGCTGGGCGGCTGCTTGTAAGGAGAGAACAATCAAAACCAATAAAATAAATCTTTTCATGATGTTAAGCGTTTTCCGGGCTGACCTGACCAGGATATAGATCGTTCTTTTCTAAACAAAAGAACCAGCGTTTCCATGCTGGTTCCTTTTGCTTATTATTATGCTATAGAGAAAACCATTGTTTTATTGCCAGCTGTACCTGAAAGGATGTACCGTTTTGTCAAAAATATGCACCGGGCCGTTGTTGCAAAGTATTCCGGCTGTTCTGTCGTCTGTCCTGTCATTTATATTTATCGGTGCATTTTGATTATTTATCAATTTTAAATTAAACTTTCCTTCGGGATCAAAACCCGTACCACCAACATTGCTCAGTACATAACTGGAAGCTTGAGCAGGATCAGGATTAGGTGTTGTTTTGGTAATAACCCATGAAAGCCGTGAGTCATTTCCTGCAATGGTGTTTGGCGGGAGCAAGGAGGTTATACTTGTATTTGCAACGCCAAGATTTTCGAATGTATATTGACCCTGCCCGATAAGATATAAAAAATAATTCCTTACGGTTGTTACAGAATAATCGCTCCAATACAAGGCAGGCCGGACTGAATCAGTACCGGGAAAGGCGATCGATGGTATCGGGTTGCCATTGATATCCTTTGGAAAAATCGGGTGATCAAAAAAGAAACCGGCGGTGGTTTTACCCGAGGTCAAAACCCGGATCGCAGTGTTGTGCAAAAAGATATAAGTGCGGTTTGGTTTTTCGTATTCCGACCAGTCAATACCGGCATATTCAATGCCTTTTTTCATCCAGCGGAGGATGGTATCATTGATACCCCCTGTAGCAAATGTATCTCTTGAGAACAAATATTGTTTTGCCGTCATATTGTAATGCGGATCAATGGTCACCTGTACGTAGTCATAATCTTTTTGCATCTTATAACATCCCGACAAAACTGCGGTCAGCATAACCAGGATACAAAGAGTTCTAATTGTGTGTTTTTTCATGCGCTGCTAATTTTCAATAATGGTCAAATAATTTATTATCCACCGTAAGGCGGGTTTTGAACTAACTGACTATTTGCATTCAATACATTCCTGTGCAAAGGCCAGAGATATTTTCTTTTATCAGTACCAAATCCCAATGTATCTGCTCCTGCCAGGTTTTGCCTTTGTTTCAAAATAGGATCCATGATCTGTAAAACATGGTCTGTACGAACCAGGTCGAACCAGCGTTTTCCTTCTGCAAATAATTCTTTTTGTCTTTCCACTAAAATTGTATCCTCCATCATTCCCTCCGTATTAGTCTGTGCAAGAGTATAAGCTGTATTCCCTGCTCTCTGGTGTATCACGTTCAAATATTTTAATGCATTTGCCCTGTCGCCTTTTTTATTCAAAGCCTCTGCATATAATAAATACATATCTGCCAGACGATACATAGGCAGGTACACCGTTTTGTCGGTTCCAACAGCAGCAGCAGCCTGTGTGCTGGTAAGATAGTTTGTTGCAGCATTGGTAAATCCTGAAGGGCCATACCATTTTAATAACCTGTCCCAGTTATCCGTTTTCGTTACATCAATAGTTTGCTTAGGGCGAACATCGGTGGTACTTTTTATCCAATTACCAAGATAAGGTCCTTTAAAAAGAAATTCATAGGTCCTCATCGGCGTATTATTTACTGCGGATGAAATACCTGACATACAGGGACAGCCGTTTGCTGTTACATCCCAATGAAGTGTCCATATTGTTTCTTTAACCGAAGCAGGATTGGTGAAGATCGTCTTCCAGTTACCTGTTACCTCCAGATCAGCCGCAGCACCACCAGCTCCTGTTACGGTAATGCCGGCAGCATTGTATGTTGTACCAGTAGGCGATTTTGCTTTCCAGATGTTTTTGAACCAAACGATCGCATTGTCATAATCTTTCTTCCACATATAGACATCAGCCAGTATGGAAGCGATGGCCCCTTCCCCGATATACCATACTGTTGGAGTAGCTCCTTTGACCGTAAGATTATAAGCCGTGGTCAGATCAGTTATGACCTGTTCATACACCATGGCAACCGGTTTACGGGGACCTTCTACATCGCCTGCATTATAAGGTGTTGTGCGAATAGGTGCATCACCCCAAACTCTTGCAATATAAAAATAACAGATGGCTCTCATGGCATAGCACTGGGCCATATAACTATTTAATGTAGCAAGCGTTAGTTGCTCTGCCGGTGGAGCAATCGTATTGATCAACGGAAATTTGGCAATATTGATATTTGTCCTTCCGATTGTAACATATAAAGGAGTCCAGTCAGCAAAACTGTTGTTTGCTGTCAGGCTGTTATAATGAATTTCGGTAGTTGACCCATTGGAATACTGGGCTTGTCTTTCCATATGATCTGACCTGGCATCACCCCAGAAAGTATACCTGTTGTTAAACTGTGACTCACCATACATCATCTGCTGGAATTGACCATACATACCTGCCATGGCGGCATCTGCATCATACTTGCTCTTGAAGAATCCGTCAAGTGTTCCATCTGACAAAGGTGTTTCTTTCACCCATTTTTTACAACCAACTCCAATCACTAAAATGAATAGGATTGCATAACCGGATATAATTTTCATTGCGGTAAATTTAAAATTGAATATTGACGCCCATACCAAATTCTCTTCTCTTGGGATATTTTCCTCCATCATCGCCTGGCTGCAATGCATTGCTGCTGCTGAATTCAGGATCATAGCCTGTATAATCTGTCCAGGTCAAAAGGTTAATCCCATATATATAAAGTGATGCAGTGTTCATGAAAGCTTTTTTAGCCCAGCGTGCCTTTAACCGATACGTTAATTTGGCGCTGGACAGGCGGATGAATGATGCATCCTCGATGAAATAACTATTTCCGCCAAGGCGCCTGCTGTTACGTGTGTCGCCCCGCACATCAGGAAAATAAGGCCAGGTCGCAATGTCGCCTTGCGCTTTCCACGCTCCATAAATCGATTCAGGAAGTGCCGGGCCATTCGCAGAGCTGTTATTGGTCAATCCTTCCTTGAATGAATTATAAACTTTCCCGCCAATCGTGGCATTGACAATTACATTCAGTGTGAATTGTTTGTAGATAAAAGTATTGACAATACCCAGGTAGAAGTCAGGTTGAGTATTCCCGAGAATCTTCCTGTCCAGGTCATCGATAATGCCATCGTTATTTATATCATCCCATTCTGTATCACCGCCGAGAAGTTTCAAACCATTTGTGTATTTACTATAAACACTATCCGTATAGGCTTTGCCGTTTAATGTATAACCGGTAAAAGTGACTGTATCTTTTCTCGGGCTGGGATTTGTCCCAACAAATTTCTTTACCACGACCCCGACCGGCGTAAGCTGCTGACCATCTTTTGTGTACGCATTGGAAGCATCATATTGATAGATGCCCAGTTTTTGCCAGCCATAGAAATTTCCAATCTTGCCACCTTCTTCAATTAACCAGTTCGGTTTTCCGGCGTTGCCTGTGATAAAAGGTTGGTGATTGGCGAGTTCTTTAATAATACCATTTTCAAACGCAATATTTCCGCTCAGGTTCCAGGTAAAATTTTTCGATGTATAAGGGACCGTATTGACCTGGAATTCCAAACCTTTTGTCTCGATGGTTCCAATATTTACTTTGATCCCCGTAAATCCTGAGCTTGATGGCGGAGTCTGGCTGTATAAAAGTTTATCTGTTGTTTTTATGTAATAATCAACGGACAAGCCAATTCTTCCTTTAAGAAAATTCAGATCAAGACCAGCATTTTTTTGTAAAGTCTCTTCCCAGCCAAGATCAGGATTACCAAGTGTTGTACTTAATGAAGCACCGGGAACTCCTGCATAACTGGTGTTTGCCTGGTTTACTAACTGCTGCCAGTCATAATATCCCACCCGGTCGTTGCCGGTTTGACCAATACTAAATCTCAGTTTGCCATCTACCAGCCACTTACCTGCCCAATTCATGAATTTTTCATCGGAAAATCTCCACGCGGCGGAACCTGAAAAGAAATTACCAATTGCATTGTCAGGTCCAAAACGGGAAGAAGCATCACGCCTGTAGGTGAATTGGGTAATATAGCGGCCTTTATATTCATAACCCAATCGGCCAAAGGCTGAAGCAGTGGAATAGGCCTGGCCTCTGTTCTCCTGTTTTGTAAGATTATCAATGAAAGCACCTCTCACATAGTGGACGGTTTCGATAATAAAATTCTTCCCTTCCATATGTGACAGATCGGCTTTTTCCCTGTCTCTTTCAACTCCCAATAAACCGGTGAATGAGTGCTTGCCTATTTTTTTACTGTAATTCAAAAAACCCTGTACCAACCAGTAAAAAGTCCGGTTATTATCATTTCGTGCAAAATTTTCATTCCCATTATCATCCAGGTAACGAGGTTGAAAATAAAATCCCTCGAAACTTGTGAGTTGTCCATTGAACGCAACACTCAACTTAAGATCCTTAAAGATCTGAAAATCCAGCTGGTGGGTCATCTGTGCTTTTAATGTTTCTCTTGTGTTGTCTTCCAGCAGTGCATTGGTTACAGGGTTTCGTTTTGAATTCAGGTAACTTGTCAATGTCCCGTCAGCATTCCAGATCCGCAGATAAGACGGTCGGTCAAAGACCGGTCGTAGCGAATTATTAATACTTGTAAAATTCCCGTACGCCCAATAAAAGGTCAGGTTAGTTGAATATTTAAGTTTTTTGGAAAATTGGAACTCAGTATTGATCCTCGATTGAATCGATTTATTCCAGGTGTTCAACGCAGTACCCCTGTCATTGATGTAGTTTATACTGCCATAATAAGTGAGTCCTTTCTGACCTCCACTAATTCCAATTTTAATATCATCCCGGTTTCCCCTGTTACCAAGCAACAGCTTCTGCAAGTCATTGTCTGAATTGAACGAAGGATTCAATGAATCGGTAAATGTTCCTGCACTACCTGAAAGGTCTCCGTTTTGTAGTTTCCTGTAATAACGAAGATCTGCTGCATTAGCTTGTTGAATTTTGTGTGCCAGCCAGCCAAAAACTTTTGAGTACTGAACATCCACTCTTGGTTTTCCTTCTTTTCCTTTTTTCGTAGTGATCAGAATAACGCCGGCTGCTGAACGTGTGCCATAAATAGCAGTAGAGGAAGCGTCTTTTAATACTTCCACTCTTTCAATATCGGCGGGATTGATGCCCGCAGCGTTATCAGTAATAACACCATCCACAACATACAAAGGAGTATTGCCATCGGTAACAAAAGTACTTGTGCCACGAATCTGTATGGATCCCTGTGCACCGGGTTCGCCATTATCATTCATAATTAAAACCCCGGCAGCCTGTCCCTGTAAAGCATCAAATAAGTTGATCGGCTGACGCTCAGCGATCTGTTTAGAACTGATTGATGAAATAGAACCGGTGAGATCACGTTTTTTTACAGTTTGCCCATACCCGATCACCACTACTTCATCAAGATCATTTGGTTTGTCAGACAGGGTAACGTTCAGGATTCTAATGTTGCCAACTGTGATTGACTTTTCAGCATACCCGACTGAACTAAATACCAGCACAGTTTCGGCAGAAGGCACAGTAATGGAATAAGCCCCTGCATTGTCTGTTGTTGTCCCGTTGGCGGCCCCCTTTATAGTTACACTCACGGCCCCAAGACCCATCCCTTTGTTATCCCTCACCGTTCCGGCAACCTTGAAAGAGCCCTGGGAAAAACTATTGGTGAAAGAAATAACTAACAAAAAAAATACAAAAAGGGATTGACGGCAGTTTTTTCTACATGCCGGAAAAGAAACATCGTAGTTTTGTTTCATATAGCAATCAGTTTTAAAAAACAGTCGTTAAAAGAAAAGATTTTACCTCAGTCTTATTTGGCATTTGCAAATACGGTAGATTTTTCCCTCTGCCGTTTCAGGCTATTAACATTGTCATAAGCTATTTTAACATCCTTAGCTTTGAAATTTCTTTTTCGGCTGGTTCCTGGCTATTGGGCTTTTGCTCCTTTTTTGTATCTGAAACAGGGAGCTTTGTTACCGGGCAGTAAATATCTTTTTTAATCGAATGTCCACCGATGAACTTCCTATCAATACTTCAAATTGTCCGGGCTCAACGACCCATTTCATGTCCTTATCCAACAAAGCTAAATCGTCCGGGTGAATAACAAATGTCACTGTCTTCTGCTCTCCGGGAAGCAAACTGATGCGTTCGAATCCTCTTAGCTGTGTTTCATAAGTTGTTACACTGCTGACCATATCCCTGATATAAAGCTGGACCACTTCATCCCCTTTTGTTTTCCCGGTGTTAGTAATTGTTGCACGGATCGAAATATTTTTCTGCTGAACCGTGATCAGTGTATCAATAACCAGGTCGCTGTATTTAAAACTGGTATAGCTTAATCCGAAACCAAAAGGATACAACGGACCGTTTACACTTGTCTTTCCATAACCATTGGGTCCTTCTGATGGCTGATCTGCCTGTGAAGCCGGTTTAAAAGGAAAGTTCATTTCTATCTGGCCCGTTGTTTTGGGAAAGGTCATTGAAAGCTTTCCGCCTGGATCATAATCTCCAAATAAAGCCTCGGCAATTGCTTTTCCTCCGGAGGGGCCGGGAAACCACGCTTCCAGGATAGAGGGAATAAAACGATTTGCCCAGTTGATCGTTAGCGGCTGACCATTGATGAGCACTAATACAACAGGTTTACCTGTTCCGTATAAAGCCTGTAATAATTGCTGTTGTCTTCCGGGCAGATCCAGGGATGTCCTTGAAAGACTTTCCCCAACTATCTTTTCATCTTCTCCTAAAACGACAATAATGATATCGGCACCTTTTGCAGCATTCACTGCATTGTCAATGCTATCCTGTTCTCCTTTGCTTAATGCTGTTGGAATGATCTCTGTCTCCGGCCAGCCCGGGTTAATCACTTCACAGCCTTTTTCATATATTATATTGATAGAATTTCCCACGTTT
>DATHDV010000143.1:0-20950 GCA_035318845.1 Chitinophagaceae bacterium | reverse complement strand
GGCGCCGAACCCTGGAAATATCCGAAAGCTGAAGAGTTGCCTCCCATACCTGTAAAATTCAAGACACAGTTGGGCGATCATGAAGAAAAATTGCAACCTTATTCAAGAGATGAAAAATTAGCAAGACCCTGGGCCGTACCCGGTACACCCGGATTGGAGCATCGTATCGGTGGACTGGAAAAACAAAATGTAACGGGTAATATTAGTTATGAGCCGGAGAACCATCAACTGATGGTAAAAATAAGACAGGAGAAAGTGGATAAGATTGCCGAGTATATCCCGGAACAAAAATTAGACAGCGGTCCCGAGAAAGGAAAGATCTTAGTGTTAGGATGGGGCAGTACGTACGGCGCCATTAAAAGTGCCTGTGTAGAGTTGCAGGCAAAAGGTCATGCAGTCAGTCATGCACACCTGCGTTATGTTCGTCCTTTTCCAAAAAACCTGGGGGATATCATTAAGAATTTTGAAACCGTTTTAATCCCGGAGATCAACAACGGACAGCTTATCAAGATCATCCGTGATGTTTATTTTGTGGATGCGAAAGGTTACAACAAAATAATGGGAGTGCCGATCACGAAGACGGAGCTGATCATGAAGATGGAGGAAATGCTGAGCGGAATGAAATGATCAATGTTATATTAATTGAGATCCACAGGCTACCACCTGTGGATTTTTCATGTTCATTAACCTGCATAGCAATTATATTAACCGGAATTGCGATTATATTAGCTGCAAATTAAAACATATGAAAAAGCTAATGCTATTACTGTTCATCACACAGGTTCCTTTCTTATACCTGCTGCATGCGCAGGCCAATACTATCAAAAAAGAAAAATGGCATTTTGATAATGCATCGAAGCAGGATACAAGTGCGGGATATGTGCAGGTAGTGAAAGTTGATAATGTGCTTTATATTTCCGGCGCAGTGGCAAGGGATGTAACACCGGAAGGTATTACCAGGGTTTACCAGGCATTGGAAAGATCATTGAAAAGTTTTGGAGCCACTTTTCAGAATGTGGTAAAAGAAAACCTGTACACCACCGACATGGAAGCCATGAAAAAATACAACGATGCCCGGAAGGCATTTTACAAAGGCGATTTCCCCGCTGCCACCTGGATGCAGGTAGCAAGACTATTTATGTATGATGCCAGGCTGGAAGTGGAATTGATCGCTCATTTGCCCAAATGAAAAATAACAGAGATCAGTACGAGCCGGGATGAATTGATCCGGGCAATCACCCTGATGTTAAGCAGGTTTCGAATCAATATTATCAGCAACCGGCGTGGGATCTGCTTTTTTCTCAGGAGCATATTCTTCAGCAAGCGGCGCTACAAACTCATTCATATAGATCTTAAAAAGAACAATAATATAATTAACGAGGAGGGGACCAAAAATCAATCCAATAAACCCAAAGAGTCCTAATCCAACAATGACCCCTAAGACAGTAATGACCGGGTGAACATTACCCATCTTTTTCAAAATGGTAATACGGGAAACATAGTCAATATTGCCGGTCACGATCAAACTATAGAGGGTTAAACCAATGGCCATACTTGAATTTCCAAGGGTAAAAGTGTAGATAACAAGGGGTATCCAGACGATCATGGTCCCAACGATCGGGAAAAAAGCAAATAACCCGGTAAGCAAACCCCAAATGGCCCAATCCTGAACCCCAAAAATAAAATAGCCCAATGTGGCTGTCAGTCCCTGGATAATCGAAATGAGCGGTATGCTAAGCGCATTGGCTTTTACCAGCCTCCTTGTTTCTGACGCCAGCATTGTTGTATTGGCATCTTTTAAAGGGATGATGCGATATAATACTTTTTCCATTTCACTGCCATAGTACAACATATAGTAAAGGAAAAAAAGCATGGTGATCAGGTTAGTGATCAGGTTAAGCGTGCTGTTCAATAAAGTGGGAAGAAAGGCTGTTAGTTTATCAAGTGAGCCGGCCAATGAATTTTCTGAAACAAGGGTGATCCCCATTTTTTGTTGAACTTCAGCTACTGACTGTTTTATACTCTCAAGGATCGCGGCAGGATCACTTAATAATTGATTTACTTTTGGACCGATCAATGTAATGGCCAGGAAAACAGGTAAGCCCAGCAAAAGGAGATAATAAAGAATAAATAAACCCGCTGCATTTCCCTTTCTCCATTTTTTTTTATAGACCATTTGAAAATAACTGGCCCGGCTCAAAATGTATAATGTCACAGCTCCTAATAACCCCGGCAGGAAAAAAAATAATTTTTGAATGACTACCCAAATAAGAAGGATCAGTACTGCTAATAGCAATACCTGCTTGATGCGGTTATTGAATGTTACATTCGTCTGGGTCATGTTAGATCAGTCTGCCTGTATAGTATAAAAATACAGAGGAGTTCAATAACAAAAAAGCTGAATATCCTGATCGGGTTCTTTTAGAAGCAGGATTTAGCCGGTTTTAATCCTGGAACCTGTTTTACAATAACATTATGCCAGGCTGAGCTCACTGAAGACTTTCAGGACGATCGTTTTAATTAGATTATAACTTCAGCTTGCCCAGCCTAACAATATTTTTTCAGATGCACTTATTCAATTTTCATGGTCATGTTGCAGGTTATTCTTTTGCATCCCAGGGATTTTTTTTCTTACAAAATTTGCAATTAAAAACTGCAAGGCTGACCCGGATATCCTTTTGAAAATGTTTTTAGAACCTCCTACATATAGTTTTTCCCCGAGCAAACCTGCGCCGATCCCAATTGCTGTATTAATGGCTGTGTTTCGTAAATCCGGCGATTGTACAACGTCTTTCAAAGCACTCTTTAGCATATTGGACGGGCTGATGCTGTCAAGGATATCAGCGACAGAAGCTTTTAATTCAATTGTTTGCTGTGCCTGCAGCCGTTCTAACTCCAGGATCCTGGTTTCCAGATGATGTATTCCTGAAACTGCGGTTGACACTATTTAATAATTTTATCGATTACCAGGTTACGCACAGGATTCTTTATCCATTTTTTTCTGAATAGATACACCAACAAGCCGGCAACGCCATAAAAACCACCCACTATAAAAAATCCATAGCTAACCCTGCCCATTTCGGAGCCGATCCAGAAGGCAATCCCCAAACTAACTACTGTAATTGCCACAGCAATGAGAATAGCTATTGTAATTAAAGAAATAAGCGACGAAATAGTTTCGGAGATTTTTCCTGCAGCCCGTAGTTTCCAAAGCTCAACTTTCGTTTCAGCCAGGTCTCCTGCTTTGGAAACAAAATCTTCAATATGCCTGATGGTGGATTGCATGGTCAACAATTTTTATACCGTTGCTGGTCCGTATTGTTTTCAGGAGAAAGCCGATTTCCCGTCATTTTTCACAGCTCCTGTCCTTGCTTTTACTTTGTCGCCAAACTCTTCCATGTTTTCTTTTGCACCGGAATAAGTGTCTTTTACCCCGTCAATAAAATCGTTAAACGAGTTTTTCACAGTATCTGTGATATCGCCGGTTTTAGTGGCAATTTTTTTTCTGGTGTTTGAACCTTTATCAGGGGCAAACAAAATACCTGCTAAAGCGCCTACTGCTGCACCGGCAAGAAAACCTACCAGTATTTTTGAACTGCTCATAAAAAATTGATTTAAGTGTTTATTTTTTTAATTGTTCATCAGATGATTACTAAAATCATACCAACTATTTTTTCCTCTTTCGATGAATAAAGGAACAGTTCGTGTGACTGAATTATCATTATCTGAGTATAAAGTTGCCCGCTTTTATCTCAGTAATTGTTACATAACTTCAGGAAATACTTATATAATTCCCATATCCTTACAATGTATTTTCTGTCCATTGGATTCAGGTGCTGATGAAACCGGAATAAAAAGATGTTTAAATTTCCCTGTAAAACTATTTCCTCAAACGATATAGCTTTGTAGCCGGGATATGATTCGAAGGATCACTCATCATATAAAAAAAGGCTGGGCAGAACTGGCGTTACTTTCGGCAGAGATGTTGATCGTGCTGGTTGTATTTATTTTTTCCCTTATCGCTTTTATTTTTATTACCCGCTACGTATTTGTTCTGAAAGAGAATCAATTTGATTATAAGGTATTTGATTTTCTAAGATCACATATCAGCAAAACAAATAACAACATCATGTTGTTCTTTACTTTCCTGGGAACACACCTTTTCCTGATACCGGCCAATATTCTTCTTATTATTTATTTTTTATTCATTAAAAAACACAGGTGGTATTCTATCAAGATACCCGTGATCGCTTTAAGCAGCCTGGCATTGATGGTCTTTCTAAAAACCCTGTTTGGCCGCCATCGCCCGGATATACCCCTGCTCCGGGAGGCGCAGGGTCTCAGTTTTCCAAGCGGTCATGCTCTTATGAGTGTAACTTTTTATGGCCTGCTGATCCATATTATCTGGAACACAACCAAAAGCAAATGGCTGAAATGGACATTGATCGTTTTGCTGATACTCCTGATCCTTATTATCGGCTTCAGCCGGATTTATTTACGGGTACATTATCCCAGCGATGTTTTTGCAGGTTTCGCCACAGGTTTCGTATGGTTGGTGATCTCGATCTGGATCGTCCGGCGAATAGAAAAATTCAGCAAGCGTGAAGTGAACCCGATCGTTGAATAATATTGAGCCCGCTTGAAAATTTTCCAAAAAATAATTTTTCATTACTGCATCATGTTTGCATAAGACCTGTATGAACAATAAGACTAACCAATTTTGGGAGATCGCTGCGCTGATATCGGCAGAAATGTTGCTATCGCTGATCCTTTTTGCAGCAGGCATGGCGGTAGTGGTTTTTCTTACAAGAAAAAAGTTGCGAAAATATAAATATATCGACCTGGCGATCTTTGACCGGCTGCAACCCCTGGTAAATCTGCAACTCAACAGGATCATGTTATTTTTTACATTCCTGGGTAAGCACCAGTTCCTGATCCCTGCCAACCTTTTTATTGTTTTTTATTTTCTTGTTATAAGCAAACATTCCTGGTTTTCCATACGGTCAGCGGCCATTGCATTGAGCAGTCTTGGGCTGATGTTCCTGTTGAAATATTTGTTCAGGCGTAAACGGCCGTTGGCGCCATTACTAAACGCGGTAAAGGGATTAAGCTTCCCCAGCGGGCATGCCATCATGGCTGTTACTTTTTACGGGTTTATTATATATATCCTTTTTCATACGGTAAGTCCCGGCGGAGTAAGAATTTTTTTTACCGTCCTGCTTGTCATTTTGATCCTGTTCATTGGATTCAGCAGGATATACCTGCGGGTGCATTATGCCAGTGATGTGTTAAGCGGGTTTATTATCGGGCTTTTGTGGCTGTCTATTTCATTAGCTGTACTGTACAGCATCGAACATTATTTTAAGGAAAAAGGAGCTTCTTCCGTCATTGATAAAAACAAGACCGCGGTAACCGGTCCTTTTTTAAAATGCGATCGCAATGAAATACCGGCGATCTTTTCTCAATATACTTCCGTGGTCCCGGGCAGCATATAAGATATAGCAAATGCGATGACGGCTGCAATTAAACCATACATAAAGATGTTATAGGCAATGCGCAGGTAACGGTATTTTTTTGCAAGCACTACGCCCAGGAAATAATTGTCTTTGATCATACTGGCATTCATATAATCTTTGTCACTCAGCATCTCTATCATACCCCAGTTATAATCATTCAGGGTCATATTATGAAAGTTGCCAAAGAAGAGCAGATTGGTTTTTTTACTGGCAATATCTTCCTTTGTAAAAGTGCCCTGGGTCACATTAGGCCGGGTAGCCAGTATCCCAAAAACGATGGAAGCGACACAGACTATAGAAATAACTGCTACGGGTATTTGGAGGAAAGGCTTTGATTGTAATTTGTCAAATAAGGAGCCGATCATGATGGAAAGAATAATGGAATTAACGGAGATAAGGATATTGGCTTTGGAGTCGGCCATCTGGCTAAGCCCTGTATGGCTTTGCGCCATAATGCGGAATACAGTAGCAATGCTGCGGTCAGCTTCTTTTTCTTTTTCTCTTTTCTTTTTGGCTTCTTCCGCTTCTGGCGTCAGGTTCGTAGTTTTTCCTTTTGGTTTATCCTTATCTTTCTTATCAGCTTTCATTTCATCATTGTCTTTATCTTTATGTTTATCCTTGTCTTTTTTATCGGGTTTTATTTCATCATCGTCTTTTTCTTTTAATTTGGCCAGGTGTTTTTCTTTTGCCGGTTGCAGTTTTTCTTTCCCATATTCAGTAAAATAATGATGCGCTTCGAGGAACCGGATATTTATTTTTCGCCAATCCTTTTTTGAAACATCTTTTCCGCTGAATTCCCTGAATTCATCCCTCAGCAAATTGCTTTTCTCTTTAAAGGCATCCGTGCCGAGATGAAAGAGATCCGCATCACATATTATCCGTTCCATCGGGGTCATGGGACTTTGTGGTATGCGGGTGGCATTGATACAGCCGGTTACTTTATTCTTCAGGTCATCGCTGGCAGCATGGGCGTCTAAAAATTTAAGGGCCAATTCTATGCTTATAGTTTCATGGTCCTGGGCATTGCCGCTGGTGTAACCTGTATCATGAAACCAGGCAGCGATGATCAGGGCAAAACGGTCATCCTCGGGCAACTGTATTGATTCAGCAAGTTTTTCACAGGCAGCCACTACCTCCTGTGTGTGCCGGAGTGTATGAAACCTGATACTTTTGCTAAGTTTGCTTGTCAACAGGTCGGATACAAGGACCTGCGCATCATTTATAAGCAACAATTGATTTTCCGTCATGCTATAAAGATAACTTTTGATAAATTTAGACAAAATAAGAATAATGAGATTTTTAAATTTTCCTGTGCGATTTGTCCGGGTGGTCTTATTGCTCGTCATCGTCAATATGGCCTGCCGCCCCAAAACAACCGTATTGAAGTCTCCGCCACACTATAAATTTTCGGAAGTACTTACCGATAAACTTGACGATAGGCTCAGGGAAATATCCGGTATTGCCTGGGATTCAAAAAACAATGTTTTTATTGCTATCAGTGATGCATCCGGGAAACTTTATTTCCTGGAAAAAGACCACAAAACCATCATCAGTGAGTTCACATTCGGTGATAACGATGATTATGAAGATGTGGCGATCCTGAATGGCATAACCTATATTTTACGGAGTGATGGAATGATCACTAAAGTTATCAGGGACAGCACGGGCAAAACCTACGGGCTGGAAGCAGGAAAAATAAACCTTTCAGGAACCAACGATTTTGAAACCATGTATAGCGACCCTGCCCATAATGCGCTGGTACTGATCTGTAAGAACTGCAAGACAGATGATGAAAAATCGGTGAGTGCTTTTGCCTTTTACCCCGATTCGATCGGCTTTGCCAGTAAGCCTTTATTTGTAATTGATGCAGAAAAAGTGAAAGAACTTTCGCCATTTAAAACTTCAAAATTTCAACCATCGGGTGCAGCTATTCACCCCGTGCTTCAAAAATTATTTATCCTTTCATCCGCCAGCAACCAGTTGGTGATAGCAGACCCGGATGGTAAAGTAGAATCGGTATATAAACTTTCTCCCAAACTTTTCCCGCAGCCGGAAGGCATTACTTTTATAGATAAAGGGAAAGATGAAAAAGGCAATATGTATATTTCCAACGAGGGAATGATGTCAAAGCCCACGATGCTGAAATTTACTTATATCGCCGATTCAGCGGATAGTGATAAACTGAAATATGCCAAAGCGGGTTATAATTTTTCTTCCCCCGATGAAAAAATGGAACTGGGAAAACACCTCCATGAAATTTCCGGCATGGCTTATATCCCGGGAAAAAACCTGATCGTGGCTGAGAATGATGAAAAGGGCCAGATCTTTACTCTCGATTTTGCCAATAAAAAAGATGAAATAGGGAAAATCAAATTTGGGGGCAAAGGCGATTACGAGGATATTGTTTATACGGATACTGCAATTTATATGTTGATCGCCACCGGGGGTATTGTGCAGGTTGATACAAGGGACAGCTTATTCAATACAAAAGAATTTATTCTTAACAATGAGAAGAATGAATTTGAGACCATGTACCTGGATGCCGCCACTCATTCACTGGTCCTGCTTTGCAAACAATGTGATCATGAAAAAGATGAGATCAGGAATGCTTACCGGTTTGACCTCAGCACAAATACTTTTGACCCCGAACCTTTGTACATCATTCATATCGGCGACATAAGAAATAAACTAAAAGATGAAAAAGCGGAATTCAAACCTTCAGCTGCAGGCATCAACCCGGTGAACGGCAAATTATATATCGTGGCATCTGTGGGGAAACTGCTGGTGATCGCTGATAAAAAAGGAAAGATAGAAGAGGTGTTCCAGCTTGATCCGATAATGTACAATCAGCCGGAAGGAATGACCTTTGCACCGAACGGTGACCTGTATATTTCCAACGAGGGAGGTGAAGGAATAGCGACCATTCTGAAATTCAGCTATAAAAAGAATTGATATTTATTTGTTCCGGAAATATTTTCAGATCTTCAGAGCGAATAGTTCAATACTTTCATTTTTTCCTTTTAGGTCTACCATGCCGAGGCTTTCCGATTGCCAGTCTTTCATTCCAAGTAATTCGATCATTTCTTTTGACACAACATATTTTTGATTCAGTTCCGTGCAGGCACTCCTGATCCTGGCCGCCGTGTTAATGGTATCGCCACTCATGACCAGGTCTTTTTTTGTTATGCCTACCTGGCCTACGGTTACATTACCGGCATGGATCCCAACTTTATACTCAGGGATAATATCATAACCCCGTTTAAATACATCTGTGTTTTTATTTACTATTTTTCTTGCTACAATAAGGGAACGGACACATTTTTTTGCGTTGGCCCGGCTATGCGGCCACCAGGCAACAATTTCATCACCGACATATTGATATACACGACCATCCGATTCTGCTATGCCGGCCGCCAGGCAATAAATTACATCCCGGATGAATTTGAAATACTCCTTGTGTCCCAGTTTTTCTGCAATGGGAGTAGAATTTTTCAGATCAATGAACATAATGATCCTTTTTTCCTCCCGCGGTTGCCGGTATTTGCCCAGGATAATATTGAAGAAAACGCCCTTCGAATAAGTTTCATTTACTTCTATGGCCAATTGGGTCAATATAAACAACAAGACCCATTCAGGCAGCTTTTCAAGCAACCATCCCTCCTCGAACGTATTTTTTATGAACTTATTAAAAGCCAGCGTAACCGGTCTTTGTTCAATTAATAAGCTATAGGTAAAATAGATAAAAAAATTCATGGCAATAGCCATCGCGATCAAAAGCAGTGTTTTAATAAAAAGATTCAGCCAGGGTGAGGCATCCCGTAAGAAGTTTTTAAGAACAGAGATAAGAAAATATCCAATGATAAGGCTGAAGATAAAAACATTCAGTTCCCGCAACAAGATCGCCCTGGCACTACCCACGGGAGTAGTTTCGTATTTTGGCGAGTACGTATTGGTCAAAAAGCGGAATATTAAGATCAGCAGGTCAATGACTGTCCAGGAAATTGCGATCCATGCAATAAGGGTTAACTCATGTTTTTTTACGGCAGAGCGTCGCGGTAATATGATACGGTTTTTTTCCATGCCCAGGTAAGGTTGCCTGTAAAATTAAAATGTAAGACCAATTTTTGTACCGACACTAAAGCTAAGCAATCTGTCTTTACCTGAGATACCTGTTGAAGCGGAAATAATAAACCGGTTAAATGGAATATAATAAAGACCAGCACCAACAGCTGAATGCCAGCCTTTGTAATGCTCGCCTTTCAGCCCTACACGGCCAATATCATAAAACGCCGTAAGGCCAAGCTGACCCGGTAAAATATAGGAATTGACATTAAGCAGTCTTAATTTAAATTCAAGGCTTCCATAAGTCATTGATCTGCCTGCATACCTGTTTTTCCTGAAGCCGTGTAAATTTTCGCCAGCGCCAATATCCATTGCCTGGAAAAATTCATAATTCTTACTGAGAATACGACCTCCTCCAAAGGCAACAACTGTTACCAATCTTGCCGGGGCGCCTTTGCTGATATATATGGATACATGAGTGGTGATGCTTGAAAAATTATCGCTTCCCTTTTTCATTCCGGCTGCGGCAACCAATTCATTATCCCAGTGAATACCCCGTGTCGGGAAAAGATCATTGTTCCTGTTATCAAGATGAATGGCAAACTTACCGCCCAGGTACGCTTTTCTACTGAAGATATCGGCAGGATCCAGACCGACCAGTTGGGGATTTGTCATCACATTACCTTTGTTCTCTTTATAGCTATTAGAGTACTGGTAATAATAAGGACCCATCATGAGCTGAATTTTTTCCTGGTAGCGGATGCGCAAAAGCGTTTGGATCTCAAATGATCGGAAGCGGTTCCGGTAAAAATCATAAGGTTTATCCGGGATCAGCTTTGTATTATTTCCAAATCCGAAAAAATTTCGTAAAGCTGGTTGCAGGAGGTTAGCCTGGACAAGAACATCCAAATTCCTGGTAACGTGATTGAATTCACCGTGGTAAAATAACTGGTATGCTCCCCGCATGGAATAGAGGGCGGCAAATTTCTGCTTGGACGCATAAGGAAGATTCCTGAATCCATATGTTGTTTTTGAAAAACCTACGCCGGCAAGGGCCCCATCATCAGAATTATAACTGAACATAAGCTCCGGGAACGTACTTGTATTGTAATTAAAACCCGTGATGGTATTGTCGTTGACCGGGGGATCCTTTGAAAAACGGTACTTGGTCATGCTCCTGTTCTTAATAAAGTTGCCATCTGCAATAATATCATACAATAGATTTTCTACATGACCCCGGACATCAAAAGTGTCATTCCCTTTACCACCAATGATACGGAGTTTTATACGTGAAGAAGCCGTTGAATCAATATCAAAAAGATCATCATCACCAAGGCCAAACAGCCTGACCTCTTTTGTCAGGGAAGGATTGAAAATACGGTCGTACATGATCAGGCTTGTATCATTCCCTCTTTCCCTTGCATAAACTCTTACCTGTAATCCCTCCCCGGAGTTGCTTACTTTGAAATATTCTTTCCGGTTGCTGCCGATCACATTCACTTTCCTTGAAATAAAATTATAGTAAAAGATCGCTTTTTTAGAGAGCACGTCCCGGCGGTTTATCAATTTTTGAATGATCTTTTCTCCATTAATAGGAAAAACTTCCGGCGGCAGCTTATGTACAGCATTACTGATCACAGAATCAGTCAGGTTTTTGCTGACAAAGTCAATTGATCTTTTCCAATCTCCTTCATCAAGATCAGTAAGAAAAATGCGGTCAAAATCCCGGGCAGTGTAACCAAGCCAGTTAATAACCGGAAAATTATTTCTAAACCCTTTTAAGAATGGCATGACCCTTCCGCTTACCAGTTTTGTAAGCAGGCCCTCTGAATAAAAAAGAGCCTGGTCCCTGTCTTTTGGAATAGGATTATATAGTACAGCTTTGCCTGTATCCTCATCGAACCATTTCCATTGATCAAAATGCCGGTCCCAATCGCCAATAAGCATATCTAAAAGTCTTGCCTTCAGGACAGCAGGCTGGTTGGGCCTGTTGTTATTCTCTTCCACCATTTCATTAAAGACCTTAGCCGTGCTTTTTGTATTCGATTTACCGGGCAGATCTTTTTCCTCGAGCAGACAAACTTTACCGGCAAAGACCTTTCTGTAAAATCCAAAAGCAGGATCGTCGGGCACAAAAAATAATTCGGGATTTGCTACCGGGATATCCAAAGGTTTGGCAAGATCCGGAACCGTAAGAGCAGCATAAGGGTGAGAAGCCGAATTCAGATCTATTATTATATTGGAGGAAATCGCACCTTGAAAAACTGTCGGAACCGCCTCCGTCTCACCTTTATCTATATTGCGAAGTACCCAGAATTTTCCTTTGTTATCTTTTAAGGTCAGCGATTTTGTATGCTTTCCTCCTCCATAACTATCAATGATAAAACCACCTTTTTCTTTTTTAAGATTAAAAACTTTCATATTTACAGGGGTGGACCATTCAGGCCGGTAATTTTGTCCCAAAAAAGTTTTTCTTAATCCGCTCACAGGTTTGATGAGCTGGCTGGCAGGAGTTGTGATCGTATCCTTATATTTCAAAAAGGGATCATCTCCTCTGAAACTTGAAGAATCTAAAAACTTGGCAGGGATCTTTGAAAAATTCATGATCGAAGCACTATATACTTTTCTCGTACTATCGGTTACAGTGTAAAAAGTAACCGAAACGTTTTTATTAGTTGACACTTCAAGTACGGCAAAACCCTGGGTAGCCGATATGAAAGCACTTTTTCTGCTTGTTGAGACACGTTGATGTTTACTTCCGCCTCCGCTGATGATATACTGGTAGCTGCTGTCCTGTATAAGTTCAAGATTGTGTTCATGACCGGCGGCAAATATGACATTGGGTGCAGCATTTTTGATCTCCCTGGATATTTCGCTGATCATGGCAGCATAATTGGGGTGACTCAGATCCTGCGGTGTACCGTATACGCTTCGGACAATAGGATAAATAGAACCGATAACCGGCAGCGGGACGTAAGCACTCGCAAAAATATCTGTAAAAGGAAATACATGTTGTTTCCATGTAAAGAAACCGCCATGTACACCATTGCTCCTAAAGGGATGATGGCAGGCAAGTATTACTAATTTCTTTGCATTTTTGCCCGCCAGGTCTGATATCCTGCTAACCAATTCATCTTTGGTCTTGCAATCACAATCAGATTCTATTCCTGGTTTATCGAAAGGATGTATCCACCATTGACTGTCAAAAAAGATAACGGTTACATCATCTCCCAGGTTGACGGCGTAGGGTCCCGGGCAACCTTCTTCAGGCAGGAATCTTACATTGTCTTTACCAAGAAAATCCACATATAGTTGTTCCCGGGTGACAGTTGCAAGACCATTTCGACTCCCATTTTCCCAATCATGGTTGCCCGGTATCATATACACTTTTGCATCTGTTCCATCGGCTATTGATAACTGGGAATCCAAAACGGACCGGTAACTCTTATAGGTAGTGAACTCTTCACCCGGCAAACCTTTCTCGTAAAGATTATCACCAAGGTATATTACCGTTGTTTTTTTGTCTAAAGGAATGAGGCTTCTTACGGCATCCACAACCGGTTGCTTACCATTGGTCAATTGTCCTGCATCTCCAATCAATATGATCCGCCGGCTTATTGTGTCGTTTTTTGCACTTGACGTGTCTTTTTGTGCATGAAGGTTCCAATTCAGCAACAACAACAGGCCAGCCAATACAATATTTTTATTCATTCCCACCCGTGACAATAACTTGGTTAAATTTTTAATTTTCTCATGAAGTATGGTCAATGCGGCAAGGCACTGTAGCGTCTTCACGACTAACCACGGACATGCTGCCGTGTAAAGTTTACAAATTACGCAAAAGTTTTTCCCCAATTGCTGGCAAGATAAAAAATATGCTTTAAAGCAGATGAAATCAGCTTTACGGGCATTAACCTATCCGGAAAAATTGATATTTTCATCGTTTAATAAATTATAATTCTGATATAATTCTGAGGATAATTTGGTTTTTTTTTAAATAATCGTATCTTTTCAAATTAGACCATGCTGCAATTTCTTTAACCAAAACCAGTAATCATGAGAATGTTTCTGTTACTCGTAGTGTCTTTCCTGTTATCTGTATTAAATAATCATGCCACTGCCCAGGTAAAGGGAGACTCGGCAACGGCATCAGGGGGGAATTTTAAGATCGGCGGCGCCCGGGCTTTCTGGATGGGTTCCAATTACCGCAAAGAATGGAACACACCTATAACAGTTCCTGTACTTTATATTTCTAAAGAACATGGCGGACTTACCCCTGTTAAAAGAGGTGGTGGCAAACAAACAAAATCATTAAGATTGGAAGATGCCAATGGCAGGGAATATGTTATTCGTTCTGTAACCAAATACATTACCAGTAAAACATTGCCCGCGGGCCTGGAGAGCGAAGCCGCCGCTGATTTGGTATCAGACGGTGTATCCGCCTCTTATCCGTATGCTGCATTAACGATGTCAGCACTTTCGCAGGCGGCAGGAGTACCACATGGCAATCCCAGGTTGGTATATGTAGCCGATGACCCCAAACTTGGGGAATATCAAAAAGATTTTGCCAACCTGTTTGCCATATTTGAGGAAAGACAACCTGATTCTGTAAAAAAAATATGGGATACGGATGAAGTGGCTGAAAAACTTGAAAAAGACAATGACAATGACGTTGATCAATTGGCGTTGCTGCGGGTGAGGATCCTGGATATGTTTGTGATGGACCTCGACCGGCACGAAGGCCAATGGAGTTGGGGTGCGTGGGACAATGGAAAGGGCAAAACATATTATCCTATTGCCAAAGACCGTGACCAGGCATTTTATATCAACCAGGGATTACTGCCCTGGATCGCAAGCCGGCGGGCCCTGGTACCGCAACTGGAAGGCTTCAAACCCGAAGCAAACAATATTAACAGGTTCAATTTTGCAGCCCGCAACCTTGACCGGTTCTTCCTGAACCAACTAAGCGAAGAGGACTGGAAAAGAGAAGCCGAAAGTTTTGTTGCTAAAATGACTGATGCAGTCATTGAAAATGCACTGGCACAGCAACCCTGGGAGATCAGGGATATTTCAACAGCTAAAATAATTCAGACATTAAAAGACCGCCGCAAGTTCATCGTTGGCGATGTTATGGCGTATTACTACTTTTTGGCAGACATTGTCAGTGTAACAGGCAGCGATAAAAATGAATTGTTTGACATAACGCATAATGACGACGGATCAATCCTGCTGCAGGTTTTCAAAATTACCAAAGAAGGCAACCAATCCACCAAAATGTATGAACGGAAGTTTGTTGCCGAACATACCAACGAGATCCGTTTGTATGGATTTGATGGCGATGATAAGTTTGTATCTCATGGTGGTAATGATAAGATGAAAGTAAGGCTCATTGGCGGGGGTGGCCAGGATGTATTTGAAAATACAGGACCCGCGAATCGTAATACAATGGTATATGACAGAAGAGATGGGAATAACACGGTTACGGGGACATTTAAAAACAAAATGGCTAATGATACAATTGTTAATTCATTCGAGAGGATCTATTTTAAATACAACTGGCAGTCCATCTTTGCTACGATCGGTTACAACCCCGATGATGGAGTGATGATTGGACCCACATTCAAGTATATCCGGCATGGCTTTCGCAAAGTGCCGTATAAAAATTTTCACCAGTTCAAGGGCCTTTATGCTTTTTCCACGAATGCCGTAAGATTAACCTATAACAACGAGTTTATCGGTGTATTTGGCCGCAATACAGATATCACCACAGAAATAGATTATAAAGGACCGAACAATACCAGCAATTTTTTTGGTTATGGGATGGAGAGTAAGTATGACAAAATAAACAGAGGAGACAAAAAGACAAACAAGTTCAAATATTATCGTATCCGCTATGATATGGGTGATATTTCACTCCAGCTTCGCCACCGGTTTTCTTCTAAAGTGGCTCTGTCCGTCGGACCTACTTTCCAATTTTATTCTTACGACTCAACCGACAAGTTTAATAAAATAAGAAATGTGGAGTTGAACGATTCAACACTCGGACTAAACAAAGGGATTTTCGACAAAAAGCAATCTTACTTAGGTGCAAGATTTGACTTAACCGTTGACACCCGTAACCATCCTGCCTTACCCAGTAAAGGCATCTTTTGGAATACTACATTCCGTTACTTATCCGGCAACAACAGCAAAAGTTATGATAATGTATCACAATTGAATTCCGAGTTTTCATTTTATGTAAGCCTTGTAAAAAATTGGCTGACATGGGCAAATCGAACCGGCGTCGGAGTTACTATGGCAAAAGATATGAACTTTGAATTTTACCAGGCACAACATCTTGGCAGCAACGAAGACCTGAGAGGTTATCGTCGTGAACGGTTTGCGGGGAAATCCAAATTCTTTAACCAGACAGAACTGAGATTGAAATTAGCCAACCTCAAAACCTACCTGTTCCCCGCTTCATTTGGTATGTTCGCATTTGTGGATGTGGGCCGGGTATGGGCACCTGCACCTTATGATAAAGGATCAATGGTCGCCGGCTTTGGCGGAGGTTTCTGGTTTGCACCACTTAACAAACTTTCGATTAACCTGAGTGTTGCAGTATCCGGTGAGGATGTAATACCACTGTTTGGGTTTACCTGGAAGTTTTGATGATCAACTATAATAATGATAACGGGCCGGTTCAACAGAACCAGCCCGTTATTAATTTAAGCAATAGCCGTTACTTCTTTTTTTTGTTTAAATAACAAGCGTAACATAGTTGGTAGTACGATCAACAACAACGGCAGCGCAATAATAAACCCTCCGATGACAGCAATGGCCAACGGTTGATGCAACTGAGCTCCTGTACCAATGCCCAGGGCTAATGGCATCAATGCTATGATAGCTCCAAGTGCCGTCATTAATTTTGGCCGCAACCGGGTAGATATAGAATAGATAATGGAATCATCCACACTTTTTTCATGCAACGATTCTTTGAATTGAAGGAAAGTAAATATGGCATTTTCGCCGATGATGCCAACGATCATGATAAGACCGGTATAACTTCCTACGTTCAGGGGAGTATTGGTAAAGTAAAGTGCAAGGTAGCTGCCTGCTATTCCCAAAACGGCGATCAATAAAATAAGCAAAGCCACTTTGATCCGCTTGAATAAAAATAAAATAACGGAAAAGACCAGCAGGCTTGCAGTGATCAGGATCATTAATAATTCTTTAAAGGATTTTTGTTGCTCAGCATATGATCCGCCATATTCTATATGATAACCGGGCGGAAGAAGAAGTTTAGACGAGATCTCCTGCCTTATATCTTTCATCACACTTCCCAGGTCACGGTTATCCAGGTCTGCTGTCACTACGCCCATTGATTGCAGGTTCTCCCGTTGTATCTCGGCATCCCCCGGGTTTATAGAAATAGTCGCTAATTCAGAAATGGGTTTTAATCTTCCATCCGGTAAAAATATCTGCAGGTTGTTTACATCAGCCATACTTAATTTTCTGCTGCCGGGGTACACTAATCTTACAACAGAATATTGCTCTCTTTCAAATAAATTCCCAACAATATTTCCTTCAAGTGCTGTTTGTAATTGATATTGCAGGCTGGCGGGTGTAATGCCGTATTGTGCCAGCTTGGAATAGTTGGGCTGAATGGACATGGAGGGGCCGGCTATCACGATACCATCAAATACATCTGCCGTTCCACGTACTCCTGTAATTATATCGCTTGCTTGTTTTGATAGCTCCTGCAATTTCTGTTTATTGTCACCGAAAATTTTTATTTCAACAGGTTGAATGGATGCCATCAGGTCGCCCAGCATATCGCCGATCACCTGCCCGAAGTCGATTCGCAGGGCCGGTTGTGTTGTTTCTATTTTTTCACGCATGTCTTCGATGACCTCGTTTGTTGTTCTGCTCCGCTTCTTTTTTAGCTGGATCAGGTAATCACCACTATTAGGTTCTGTAATAAAAAAACCCATTTCCGTTCCCGTTCGTCTTGAATAGGCCTCTACTTCCGGAACATCTTTGATTATTTTTTCTGCTTCTTTAAGCATCCTGTCTGTTTCTTCCAGGGAAGTACCGGGAGGAGAAGTATAATCCAATACAATACTTCCTTCATCCATTTCCGGCAAAAACCCTGTTTGCAATTTTGGCAATATCAATATAATGGCAATGACCAAGGAGGCCATAATCGCAAAGCTGATGACAGGCCTGTGAATGAAAAAGGAAACCCAGGTTTGTTTTTTTACATGGTGCGACTTTATTTTTTGTTTCAGTTGTTTGTTGCCATGCTTTTTGGAAAGCAATAAATAGACAACAGGTAAACCGATCCAGGTTACGAAAAACGAACAAACCAATGTGATGATCATTGTATTTGTCATTACACTGAAATAAGAACCGGCTACGCCTGTCATTAACAAAAAAGGAATGAAGATGACGATAGTACTCATCGAAGAACCCACCATAGCGGGAAAAAGATACCGGATCGCTTTTTGTACTAAGGTGGAAGAGGGTTCCTCCGGGAATTCCTCATGTGTCCGATGGATCTGTTCGACTACCACAATGGCGTCATCTATGATCAGCCCGATAGCCGCAGCGATAGCGCCAAGGGTCATGATATTAAAAGTATATCCAATCGCATACAAAACAATAAGGGTAAGAAAAAGTGTAACAGGGATGGTAATTAAAATAGTGGTACTGGCCTTTACTGACCGCAGGAAAATAATAGCTACAACAATGGCCAGTAAAAGCCCTATCCACAAACTGTCGGTCACACTTTTTACAGAATCATTTACAAACTCAGCCTGTATATAGTAGGGTTTGATAAGAACATCTTTAGGAAGGATCTTTTTTAGTTCTTCAATTTTTGCTTCCATCTCTTTTGACAGGTCAACAAGATTGGAATTGGGTTGCTTGACCACGGCGATCAGTAACCCGTCTTTTCCATTTGCATTGATCTTGATAAACTCTACTCCTTCCTTTACATCGATGCTGGCAATATCTTTTAATTGTACGATTCGTTTCCCGTCATTTTTGATCACCATTTTTTCCAACTCATCTTTATTGTGAACGGTGGCATCCGTTATGGTCAGGTACAGGTAGCGGTAATCAGATAAAAAGCCATTTGATTTAACGAAATTGGTTTGACCCAATGCTGTGCTGATAAGATCGGGTGTAATGGAAAGGGAACTCATTTTTTGTACATTCAACTGGAGCCAATATTCCTTGGAACGACCTCCCGTAATTCTTATTTCTGAAACACCTGCTACTTGCGAGAGAAAAGGCTTGATCGTGTAAGTGGCTAACTGTCTTAATTCGATAGGTGATTTGTTATGGCTTTCCAGCGAATAGCCCATCACCGGTAAAATAGAAGGATTCATTTTGGCCACCGTGATATTGACATCGGGAGGCAAAAGATTTCTTATTTCACTGATCTTGGATTCGATATGCTGCTGGTTCACATCAATATCGCTGTTCCAGTTCATGAAAGCTGATATCTCGCAGCTTCCTCGGCTGGTGGTGCTGCGTATCATTTGCAGATCAGGAACCTGTTTGATGGCGGCTTCCAATGGTTTGGTTACTGTCACCATCATTTTATCAACAGGCTGCAGACCCGCATCTGCAATGACCTTGATCTTGGGAAATGTGATCTCAGGGAATAAAGATGTTTGCAATTTGCCATACACAAAAATTCCTCCCAGGATAATAAGGGCAAGTAATACAGCCAGTGGGTTTTTATGTGAAATAAAAAATTTGTTCACTGTTGTCTGTATTTTACTGCTGAATGATTTTAATTTTTGCGGTATCTGCCAGCCCGTAATTCCCGGTCAATAAAAATTTGTCTGAAACAGAAAATGCCGGTGACAGGATCTCGATCCGGTCATTGATCTCCATTCCTTTTGTTACCGGAATTTTTACCGCTGTTGTGCTGTCTGTTACTTTCATCACCCAGAAACTGGTTTGTGTCTCATCTGACAAAACAGATTGCTTCGGCAGGGAAATCACAGATGACTTGGCATTTTTTTCTATTCTTACTTTCGCAATAAGATTAATAGGAAGGCTTTTATCGTTTACGGTGAGAATAACGTTTTGTGTTTGTGCCGCCGAATCAACGACAGGCGTTACAGAAGAAACATGCCCGGTAAGCGATTTGCCATCGGGAAGCAGTAGTTCAACAAATTCTTTGTTTATTACATAGGGTCGCAACTCATAAGGAAGATTAAGTACGAATACAAAACTTCTTATATCACTGATGACAGCCAGTTGTTCGCCATCCTGAACATAATCGCCGGCCTGGTGATTAAGTTCTGTCACATAACCGGATGTGCCGGCTTTGATATTGATAATGCCGGAAAATTTAAACGAAGTATCCAGCAGGTTTATGGTGTTCCCAATGCTTTGTGCTTCTTTGGTCTTTAATACGAATGCCGTTTGGCTGCCCGATATCATTTTGTTAACCTGGATATTGACCGATCTTATATAACCATTGGCGCTGGCTTTTACATAGGCTTTCTGCAAAAAAGCGGACGTTGCGTTGAGCTCAATATATTCCGCCATCGGGTCGGTATTGATAGAAGTGACCGTCACGGGCGTAATGATCCCGATTTCTTCCTCTGTGGTCGTTTCCGTTGATTTGGAATGACAGGAAGCAACTGCGATCACCGGGAAAAGCAGAAAGTATAAATTACATTTTTGCATGGCGCATGATTTATCTTGACCAGTAATTAAGTTGGTTCATTATTTTTAAACGGCTGACATAATTCAGTGTCACCAGGTTTTTAGCTGCATAATAATTGTTCAGGGTCAGTATAAAATCAGCAAGCCGGATATCACCGGTTGCCAGCAATTTTTCATTGACCGTTATCAGGGTCTCTGTATATTTTATCTGTTTATTGATCTGGTCGATCAACCGGTCGGTCGCATTCAGCTGCTGCATGAGTTGCAATACCTGCTGGTCATGCTGCCTGATGAAAAAATCTCTCCTGGCGATCCTTGTTCTTTCCTGGAGATCTATTTTAGAATATTGTAGTTTCTTTTGTTTACCGTCATAGATCGGTACGGTTACATTGATCCCGATGCTGGTTCCGAGATTCTTATATGGCTTGTAATTAAAGGTTGTATTGTATCCGGCATCGGCAAAGACATTGATCTTCGGACGATAGACCAGGCCGATCAGTGCCCTATCATTTACCAGCTTTAAACTGTCCAGCACAAACTGCCGGTAAAAAACAGAACTTGTAAAATCTCCCAATGCTGTGCTGTTAAGTTGTGGGTTCTCCAACCTCACAATGGATGTATCAACAATGCCGGCCAGGTAATTCAGCGTAGTATGATCAAAATTGTATTGGATCTCCAGTTGCAAAGCATTCAGCAATTGC
>DATHDV010000142.1:0-19435 GCA_035318845.1 Chitinophagaceae bacterium | reverse complement strand
TACCGCTCATGCTGACATACAAGCCAATAACATCCTGTTGATTCAATGGTTCGTCGTTGATGCTTTCAAAACGGACATTATATTGATTCACCAGGTTGGTGTAAACAGAACCGGTAGGCCAGACCTGTGTGCCCCGGTTACTGATATTAATAAGATTGAACTTTACTCCTGCATGTCTTTTACATTTATCTGCAATGGCAGTTGGTTGTTCGCTGCTTTCAATAAACAGGTCCACGCCGACAATTATTTCGTTTTCTCCTTCTTTGGAGATCATCATCGGGTTTGTTTCTAATTTCAATGGAGTAGGTGTGCCGGGTTTGTTGGGAATAATTTCCCGGGCGCCAACTTCTGGTTTTTTTCCAAAGTTGCTGATGATGGCATCGGCAAACTGTGTCGTGTTGACTGATGGAATTGTTTTATCTCCAAAGTCACCGGTATGTACCCCATTCTCTAAAGTGTATAACAATGCATTTTCAATGATGGCTGCATTTTCTGTAAGACCCAAATGACGAAGCATCGCCAGCCCGCTTAATAATAATGCCGTTGGATTGGCAATATTTTTCCCGGCAATATCAGGAGCTGTACCATGAACTGCTTCAAAAATGGAAATATGATCACCGATATTTGCCGAAGGTGCAAACCCCAGTCCTCCTACTAACCCGGCACAAAGGTCAGAGACGATATCACCCTGCAGGTTGGTCAATACCAATACATCAAACATATCTGGTCTTGTCACCAGCTTCATACACAGATCATCCACAATGATATCATCCGATCTCAGCTCCGGGTATTCTTTCGCCACTTCCTGGAAGCATTCTAAAAACAAACCATCGGTGATCTTCATGATGTTTGCCTTATGAACACAAGTGATCCGCCTGGCTTTTTTCTGACGGGCTATTTCAAATGCATAACGGATCACCTGCATACTTCCGGGTCTTGTGATGAAGCGGCGGCTCAACGCCACATCATGGGTGAGCATATGTTCAATGCCACCATACGTGTCTTCAATATTTTCTCTCACAACAATAATATCGATGGGGATACCTGCTTTGCTGAAAACAGTATCGACACCATGCAGGGTTCTGAAATCTCTTTTATTGGCAAACGTATTCCATGTTTTCCGGGCTGTTACATTTATACTTTTTACTCCTTTGCCTTTCGGTGTTTCCATGGGTCCTTTAAAAAGCAAGCCAAGATGTTCAATGGTTTGTTTGGCCTCCGGGGTCATGCCGTTATTAAAACCTTTGTCAAAAACCCATTTGCCCATTTCAACAAAATCATATTCAAGCGGAACTTTACTGGCAGTAAAAATTTTCAATACGGCCTCCATGATCTCCGGGCCAATTCCATCACCTTTTGCTACCGCTATTTTCATACTGTATTTTAATTTTTGTGTTGCAAAATTAAGCCCTGGAAGCGTATTTATCCCCTGAAATATGCTCCGGGTATCATATCTCCTTTTATTTGTTTATTTTTACAATATGACCAGCATGATATCCGAAGGAGTGAAAGTGAGTGTAGAAACCTTCTACCAGTCTGATTACAGCAACCCCCTGCAGTCGGAGTACATGTTTGCATACCGCATTACGCTGGAAAATCATAATTCATTTCCTGTAAAACTTCACCGCCGTCACTGGTATATTTTTGACAGCAATGGCAGTCACCGGGAAGTGGAAGGCGAAGGAGTGGTGGGGATACAACCAACTATTCAACCGGGAGAAAATTATCAATACGTCAGCGGTTGCAATTTAAAAACGGAAATGGGCCGGATGAACGGCACGTACCAGATGGAGAACCTGCACAGCAAAAAAATGTTCGACGTCAGCATTCCTTCCTTTGAAATGTTTGTTCCTTTTAAGTCGAACTGATGCCCCTGTCCCCTAAAGGGGAACTTAGATCTGAATTTCTTTTGCCCTTTCTTCGTTTCTTATAGCAGTTAGTTTTTATTTTGTTACCAGCGACAGTTTTTCATGGCATCGCCTGTTGTGTCACACTCTTCATCGTTCTGTTCGCTATTCAGCTTTTGTATAGAACACTCTGCAAATGCTCATCCGTGTTACTTCTGTACAAGTGTGCGACGCAAGGGACGATGATAGTAGCACTACAGCTTGTAACATAAAAAACTTATTTCTGTAAGGAATAAAAAATATTGTAAGGAAGGATCGATCTAAGTCCCCCTTTAGGGGACAGGGGCTCTTATTTCGGTTTGTATTTTGCTTCTTCCAGGATTTTTCTTGCTTCGGTTTTCATCACATCTCCAGGCTTCATACCCGGATTTTTCGCTGCAAATTTTTTGACGATCTGCCAGCCGATCCACTGGCCGATATTGCCTGGAGAGAACTCCTGCGAGAAGCCCTGTGTAAACGGTCCTTCGCCAATATAAGTTTGAATGACGGAAGGATTCAGGGAATTGAGGTCTTCGTTTTTCACAATATAGCTCCATATCAAACCTTCATTTTCCTGGCACCATTTCAGTTGTTGTTGCGTATAACCTGTTTTTATTGAATCAGGACCATACGGTAAAAAATGATCAAGCATGTACCATTCTTTTCCTTTTTCGATCATTTGTTCAATAAGAGGTTTGCCCCGGCTCTGATCAGGAAAGATATCTTCAATCACTGCCTTCATGCAATTGGCAACAATGTATTTCGGTTCAAAACGTCTTGAAATGTATAAAGGAAAAAGTTCTTGCCCTGGGGCAGATTGATAAACAGAAAAATCCTTTCCGGCATATTGTTGCAACCCGATGGCTAATCCCGAACGGGTAGCTGCCACACCCGGAGAATCAAAGGGGCCAACAAATAGTATGGTATTCCCGACCTTGTAATTAGGGAAATAATATTTTACATACTGGTAAGCTTTTTCCAGTTCTTTTTCCAACCAATCTGTTTTATGATATATCAATTGCAGGGAATCATAGACCGGTAAATAGCCACGCAAAAATTCTTTGCTGACCAGCAACGTGTTCATACTGGTATCCGAACCATTAACGCCAAGGATCTCCCGCATGAAATCCAAATAAAAATCGGGGTGCTCATGTTGTAGTTTTTGCAAACCTTCCCGGATATGATTGCTGTCGATGCTGAAGAAACCCTGGTCAAATCGTTCAACAGATATGTCAACTTTTATTCCGGAAACATCGGGTATCCCTTTCTTGCTTTTGCAGGCAGAAAAAAGTATTACGGCCAATAAAACAAGTCCTGTTTTTTTCATAGTAATTGTAAACGAAACCGGTTTGAAATTGTTGTGAAGGCAAATTTACCGGTTTAAAAATTAGCGTTAATTCGCCCGGCATTGGCGTAAATTTGTCTTATGAAGATCGCTTTAGCGCAGCAAAATTATCATATCGGAAATTTTGAAGAAAATACCCGGAAGATCATTGAAGGGATCCATTGGGCCAAAGAACAGAAAGCCGACCTGGTGGTATTTTCGGAGCTCTGTGTTTGCGGTTATCCTCCCAGGGATTTTTTAGAATTTGATGATTTTATAAAAAAATGCTACAAAGCAATAGATACCATAAAGCAGCACGCCGATACCATCGGTGTATTGATCGGGGCTCCTGAAATTAATCCTGTGCGGGAAGGCAAGGATTTTTTTAATGCCGCTTATTTCCTTTATGACAAACAAATAAAAGGCAGCATCCATAAAACCTGCTTGCCGAATTATGATGTGTTTGATGAATACCGGTATTTCGAACCGGCCTATGATTGGAAAGTTTTTGAATTCAAAGGCAAAAAACTGGCTGTAACTATTTGCGAAGACATCTGGAACCTCGGCGATAATCCTATGTACCGGAATTGCCCCATGGATGAGCTGATGAAACAGCACCCGGATATAATGCTCAACCTTTCTGCCTCGCCTTTTGATTACACACATGTGGAAGACCGCAAAGCAATTATTAAACTAAATGTGCAGAAATATAAATTGCCGATGCTCTATTGCAATTGCGTGGGCAGCCAGACAGAAATTGTTTTTGACGGAGCTTCGTTAGTGTTCGACAAAAACGCCAACATGGTAAAACAACTTCCCTTGTTCGAAGAAGCCATGGATATTTTTGAATTGAAGGATGACGGAACTTTTACCTTACCTGTGATTGCTTACGCAAAAGATCTGCCGGATGGTGAACTGGTTCCACCGGAACTGGAGCCTGATCTGTGCACCGCTGAAATTCATAATGGCATTGTGTTGGGTATCCGGGATTATTTTTCAAAAATGGGTTTTACGAAAGCGATACTGGGCAGCAGCGGCGGTATCGACAGCGCTGTTACATTGGTATTAGCCTGTGAGGCATTGGGAAAAGAAAATGTCAGGGCTATTTTAATGCCTTCGCAATATTCAACGGGTCATTCGGTAAGCGATGCAGAACAACTGAGTAAAGGACTTGGCAACCCTTATGATATTATACCTATCAACAATATTTATGAAAGTTTCCTCACTGAATTGAAAACTGTTTTTAAAGACCTGCCCCCGGGACTGGCGGAAGAAAATATCCAGGCAAGGACAAGGGGAAACCTGTTAATGGCCATTGCCAATAAGTTTGGATACATTTTATTGAATACATCCAATAAAAGCGAACTGGCAACAGGTTATGGCACACTCTATGGCGATATGGCCGGGGGACTTGGGGTGTTGGGTGATTGTTACAAACTGCAGGTATATGCTTTGGCAAAATATATCAACAGGAATAAGGAGATCATCCCTCAAAATATTATTACTAAACCGCCTTCGGCAGAATTAAGACATGGTCAAAAAGATACCGATTCATTACCGGAATATTCTGTGCTTGATAAGATCTTATATCAATACATTGAAAGAAGACAAGGCCCTAATGAAATAAAAGCACAGGGTTTTGATGCTGCATTGGTTGACAGGATATTGAAACTGGTAAACATTAATGAATACAAACGCAACCAGTTTTGTCCCATTATCCGCATTTCACCCAAAGCATTTGGAGTGGGCAGAAGGGTGCCGATCGTTGCAAAATACCTTTCCTGAATTTTAATGCTGGAATGTTATTGTAACTAAAACTGCAGCTCCGACGGGCGGTGTATAGAACGTCGAAACAACTAATTCAGTTTCTGATATTGATACCAGCGTAAAGTCGTTGGAAGTATTTGTAAACAATGATGTAGAAATATGAAGCATAGTTTCATTGTTTGCAAAATTCCAGGTCAAATTAGTTGTTTGCGGATCGCCTGCATTGCATTTTGTCAGTCCTTCATCCGCCGTTCCGGTTCCTGCAGCAAGAAATATGTAAAAATTATCTTTCTGACATGCCTGTAAAAGACCAGATGCATCGGACCCATTTGCCGTGGCGCTTTTAAACTTCCAGCTGCTTTGGGTCATAAGCTGCGTTTTCGTTTTTGGCGTCGGAGCAGGAGCATCATCTTTATTACAGGAAGAATAAATGAAGAAATTTGCCGCGATGAGGACAAATAAGAAACGTAGTTGTTTTTTCATAAACGATGGATTTGTTACACAAAATAAGCCTTTTTTTAGAGACCCAGTTAGTAAAACCCCTCTAAAATAATGCCGGAAATCCTGCCAATCATCATAACGGCAGATAATTTGCATAAGGCAAGTTCGTACTTTGTGTCCCGGCCCCGAATCTTTCCCCAAAAAGGGGAGGCCGGGCTACAGAACGTGACTCAACAAATCATCTTTGTATGTTTACTCTTTAGTAATTAATTTAAAGAAACTATGTTTAAAACCGCGGAAGACATCAGACTGCTTAATGAACGTATCGGCCAGGCCGGACAGTTTACCGATAAACTCAGGGAAGAAATTGGTCATGTGATCATCGGTCAAAGCCATATGCTGGACCGCTTACTCATTGGATTGCTGAGTAATGGTCATGTATTGCTGGAAGGAGTACCGGGGCTTGCCAAAACACTAACCATTAAATCACTGGCGCAAGCCATTCATGCTAAATTCAGCCGTATACAATTTACCCCTGACCTTTTGCCTGCCGATGTTATCGGTACGTTGATCTATAACCAGCAGAAAAGTGAATTTGTCGTTCGCAAGGGACCCATCTTTGCCAATTTTATCCTGGCAGATGAAATTAACCGGTCTCCTGCAAAAGTACAGAGTGCTTTGCTGGAAGCTATGCAGGAACGGCAGGTAACCATTGGTGACACTACTTACAAATTAGATGAACCATTTTTAGTACTGGCTACGCAAAATCCGTTGGAACAGGAAGGGACTTATCCTTTGCCAGAGGCACAGGTTGACCGTTTTATCATGAAAGTAGTTGTTGATTATCCGCAAATGAAAGAAGAACAACAAATACTCAGGCTCAATATCCAGGGAGATTTCCCGGTTATAAAACAAGTAGTGTCTTTACAGGAAGTCAGCAGTGCCAAAGAACTGGCAAGACAGATATACATGGATGAAAAGATCGAACAGTATATCCTTGATATAGTTTTTGCCACCAGGAACCCGGAGAAATATAAACTGGAAAAATTAAAACCGCTTATTTCATACGGTGCATCGCCGAGAGGTAGTATCAATCTTGGCCTGGCAGCAAAGGCACAGGCATTTTTGAATAAAAGAGGTTTTGTGATCCCCGAAGATGTGAGGAGTATTTGTAAAGATGTTCTTCGTCACAGGATCGGGTTGACCTATGAAGCCGAAGCAGAGAATGTGAAGGTGGAGGATGTGATCGAAGATGTGCTAAGACAAATTAATGTACCATAGAAAGTTGACGGATGGCCGATGGTTGTTGGCCGATTTTCATCCTAAAAATTATTTTTAAATAGAGTCCTGAAAAATGTCGAACTACAAAACTTTAGATGTATGGAAACAGTCAATGCAGCTTGTAAAAGAGATTTACCTGATAACGAAAATCTTTCCAAAAGAAGAATTATATGCACTTACATCACAGACAAAACGAGCGGCAGTTTCAGTGCCCTGTAATATTGCTGAAGGTATAGGCAGAAATTATAAAAAAGATACGATCCAGTTTCTGCATATTTCAAGGGGTTCGCTTTACGAATTGGAAACACTGCTTAATATTGCTGTAATGATTGAAATAATTTCGGAAAAAGCATTTAATAAAATATCACCCTTGATAGATAAATGTATGCAGCTTATTAACGGACTTATACGCTATTATGAAAAATCAAATCTGAAATAAATAATTGATCTTAAGGCGGCCATCGGCCAACCATCAACGGTCAACCTGATTATGTTAACTACGACAGAAATATTAAAAAAAGTCCGGGAGCTTGAGATCAAAAGCAAGAAACTTACCAGTGATTTGTTCACCGGGGAATATCACAGTGCTTTTAAGGGGAAGGGAATGTCTTTTAAAGAAGTAAGAGAATATGCCGCGGGTGACGACATCAGGTTTATTGACTGGAATGTTTCGGCAAGGTTTGGCCATCCCTACAGTAAAGTGTTTGAAGAAGAAAGAGAATTAACGGTGATGCTGCTGGTCGATATCAGTGCCAGTTCATTATTCGGGACAGTGCATTCGCGAAAAAAAGATATTATCACCGAGATCGCAGCCGTGATCAGTTTTTCAGCGGTGAACAATGCAGACAAGATCGGTGTGATATTTTACAGTGATATAGTGGAAGCATACATCCCGCCCAAGAAAGGAAAACAACATGCTTTATATATCGTCCGGGAATTGCTGAGTAAGGAACCAAAGGGCAAGGGAACTGCAGTAAGCAAAGCCCTTCGTTATTTCAATAATTCCACCCGGCAAAAAAGTATTGCTTTTGTATTAAGTGATTTCCTCGATGCCAACTATGAAGATGCGTTACGGATCGCCGGGAAGAAACATGATGTGATCGGTATCAAGCTGTATGATAAAATGGATATGGAATTGCCTGATGCCGGAATGTTGCAGGTCCAGGATTCTGAAAATAACAGGACAAGGTGGGTGGACAGTGCAGATGAGTTTGTCCGGCACAGTTACCAGCAGGAATTTTTCCGGGTAACCGAATACAGCACGCAAACATTTAAAAAAGCCGGTTGCGACCTGCTCCACATACGAACCAATGAAGATTATGTAAAAGTGCTTCAAAAGTTCTTTCTTAGCCGCAACAGATGATACTAATGAATTTTCGCCGATCAATACTTTATTTCCTCTTCTTTTTTGCCGTGCAGATCACCCACGCACAGGGTGGCGCAACGGTCAAAGCGAGGGTTGATAAAAACAGGATCCTGATCGGGGAACCATTACAACTGATCATCGAAGCCAACCTGTCGCCGGGATCAGTTATTTCATTTATCAATATTGACACCATTGACCATTTTGAATTATTGGGTAAACCTGTCATCGATACGATCCAGGCGAACGGGGGAACGACGATCAAAGGGATATATAAGTTCACCAGTTTTGATTCGGGCCATTGGGTCATTCCTTCATTTGTTCTTTCACCTAAAGTAAAAACAGATACCATTCCGATCGATGTTGTCTTTTCGGACTTTGATCCCAACCAGGATTATCATGATATAAAAGATATCATTGAAGTAGCTCCCGAAAAAAAGAAACAGTGGTGGTGGCTTATTGCCGGCAGCGCTTTATTGCTGGCAGCAATTGCTGTTTATTTGTTACGAAAGAAAAAGCCCGCAGCTCTTCCTGCGCAGGAGATCAGGACCGATCCCTATGAAGATGCCATGAAGGAGCTTGAACAATTACAAAGGGATAAGCCCGAAGCCAAGAAATATCATTCAAAGCTCACGGATATTTTCAGGCTGTATGTTTTCAGGAAAAAAGGAATACTGTCTTTACAAAAAACAACGGCTGATCTTGTTCTGCAATTGCGGGATCTAAATTTAAATAAAGAACAATTTGATAAACTTTCCCAGGCATTGCGGCTGAGTGATTTTGTGAAGTTTGCCAAATACGTTCCAACAAAGGATGACGATAAGAATTGTTTTGAAGAAATTAAAAAATCAATAATGACTCTTGAAAAATCAGAGTCTTAACCCCTCCTTCGGAGGGGCTTGGGGAGGCCTCTATGTTGTACAACTGGCTTAAACATACAAACTTTGCATACCCGCTTGCATTCGGGTTGTTTGCCTTGCTGCCAATATTGATTTGGTGGTATTTTAAAAGGAATAACAAACAACAGGCTACCATTAAAGTTTCATCGGCCAACGCATTTACGGTTTCATCCTGGAAGAATCGTTTCCGGCATTTGCCATTTGTTTTACGCTTGCTGGCTTTGAGTTGTTTGATCCTGGCCCTTGCCCGTCCTCAAAAAAGAAATGATGAACAACGTTCAGAAGGGGAGGGCATTGATATTGTTCTATGCATGGATGTAAGTGGCAGCATGGGTTCACGGGATATTTTGCCTTCAAGAATGGACGTTGCAAAAGAAGTAGCAGAGGATTTTGTACGCAGCCGCCCGGTTGACAGGATCGGGTTAGTGATCTTTTCCGGTGAAAGTTTTACCCAATGTCCCATTACTACCGACAGGAATACATTGATATCACAAATAAGATCACTGGAAAGCCGGAAATACCTTGTTGATGGAACGGTGATTGGTGAAGGGCTTGCTACTGCAGTGGACCGGCTTTCAAAAAGCGGATCAAAAACCAAGGTCATCATCCTGATAACAGATGGCAAAGAAGATCCGCCGGAAACAAGACTGATCGACCCGCTGACAGCATTGGAAATTGCAAAGTCCAATGGGGTGAAAGTTTATACAATAGGGATGGGCGCTATACCAACGAATATTATTGAAGTGACGGGCAATAAGCCCAAACAAAAGAATCCGAATATTGATTTCATTGATGAAGACCTGCTAAGAAAAATTGCCAATGAAACCGGAGGAAAATATTTCCGGGCAAGAGACAAAGAAGGACTGAAAAATATTTATGGCCAGATCGATCAACTGGAGAAATCAAAAATTGAGATCACTTCTTCCCGGCGCTACGAAGAAAGGTTTTTACCTTTTGTACTGGCTGCATTGGCATTCCTCTTCATTGAAGTATTATTGCGATTTACACTATTCCGTAAGTTTCCCTGAGAATTACACTGAAACCACTCTTTGTGTTCTTCGTGCAAGACTTTGTGTTCTTTGTGGTACAAAAAATACAGGAACACAAAGGACACTACGAAACACAAAGGGCACAATGATTTGACTCAATTCAAACATCCCGATAGCTAAGTTGATTAAAAAAGAAATGTTCTATCTTTCCCTCTAATCTTTAATCTTATTAATCGTGGTTCTTTATGAGGGCAACTGTTTATAAATCCACCGGCTCCTGGTATGTCGTGAAAGATGATACAGGAAAATTCTGGAATGCCCGGATGAAAGGAGTGATGAAACTGGATGATATCACTTCCACCAACCCCGTTGCTGTCGGTGATATCGTGGAAATGGAACCACAGGCTGATACGGATAGCTCTGCCATTATCAATGAGATACTCGACCGGCATAATCATATCAACCGGCAATCGCCCCGGCACAAACACCAGCAGCATATTGTCGCTTCTAATCTTGACCAGTCGTTATTGGTTGCCACACTAAAAGAGCCAAAGACATCACAGGGTTTTATTGACCGGTTCCTGGTAGCTTCTGAAATGTATCATGTCCCCGCCATTATTGTTTTTAATAAATCAGACCTGTATAAAAATAAAGAGTTGGAAAAATATAAGCAATGGAAAGAGATGTATGAAGCCATTGGATATAAGGTGCTGCTGATAAGTGCAGAGAAAAAAGAAGGGATAGAGGAAGTGATGGATTTATTTAAAAACAAAACCACGTTGATAAGCGGTCACAGCGGTGTTGGTAAATCATCCTTACTGAATGTGATCTTCCCCGAAATAAATTTAAAGACACAGGATATAAGCGGCTGGAGCGGCAAGGGACAGCATACCACCACGTTTGCTGAAATGTATGACCTTCCTTTTGGCGGAAGGATCATTGATACTCCCGGCATGCGTGAATTCGGGTTGGTTAATATATCGAAACAGGAAGTGTCACATTATTTTCCCGAGATGCGCGACCGGTTAAATGATTGCCAGTTCAACAATTGCCTGCATTTTAATGAGCCGGGCTGTGCCATTAAAGAAGCTGTCGTGAATCAAGAGATCCATGAGGACAGGTATGTGAGCTATGTGAATATTATGGAAAGTATAGAGGAGAAAAGCTACTGAAATAAGAAATAAAGAATAAGAAACCTGCCTGCCGGCAGGCAGGTAAGGAATGAAAAAGTAGAGAGACCCTAATTGCTGAGTAGAGAACAGAACGATGAAGAGTGCGACGCAACAGGCGATGATAGTAGCACTGCAGCCGGGCTCAAAATAAAACCAATGGAGGGAGAGTAGGTGTACTGACGGAGTAATTCAAATATCACGATAACTATTATCTTTTAGTTATCATCTGCTAAGCAATATTCCGCTTGTCTTCATTAAACAATTTTCCATCGAGCACATTGGCCAGTTCCACCACCGCTTTATTATCCTTGCTCAGCGCATCACGGGTCTTTGTAGGGAAGATGGAAATACCGTTGTAGATACTGTAATGCAGCGTAAGGTTATGACCTTTGAAACGGAATTCCCAGTCAATGGTATCAAAATCGTCTTCTTTGTTGGAAAACTTAATATCAAAGTCCTGGCTCAGGACGTTTGCTACACGGTAGAATTGTTTTAAGCCTCCGTCATCGTCGATCACGGCTTCGGTGCATCCAAAGTTGGTTCGTAGGGTGAGACTCATAGTAAAGGTGTTTAGTGTTATTCATAAGACTGGATATAATGATCATTAGCTGCACGCAACAAGTAAATTAACTGCGGAATTTTTTGGCTTTTTTTGCATCCTTGGTGGCCTTGGGGTCACCACTCAGGATCTTTTCAGCACCAACATTTTTGCCATTGCTGGGGCAACCGTACTTTTCCTTTTTATGGAACACTCCACCAAACACATTGCTGAACATCTTGCAGGATGAAAGTATCATCGTAAGACTCAGTGCTATCGCAAAAATCCGTAGGTTTTTCATTGTTATCAGCTTAATTGTATAACGAATTTAACAAATAATAATTGCTTTTAGTATAGTAAAGTTACGAGTACTGAGTCGGGAGTTCAGAGTCAGGAGTTAGGAGTCTTGAGTAAGGAATAAAACCCTGAATTTGAGAGGGTCTCTGACTCCGAACTAACGACTCAAGACTCATTCCTGAACCAATCCGCATACTTCACATAATTGTTCGCAATCCGGTGTATCTCCCCGCTGATCATCTCCTGCGAAATATCTTTTATTTTTTTGGCCGGCACACCGGCATAAATGCTTCCGGCTTCGCAGATCGTATTCTCCAGCACTACGGCGCCTGCGGCAATGATGGTATTGCTATGCACCACCGCATTGTCCATAACAATAGCTCCCATTCCTATCAGCACATTATCATGCAGGGTGCAGCCATGTACGATCGCATGATGACCGATGGATACATCATTGCCGATCGTGGTCCCGAATTGCTGGTAGGTACAATGAATACAGGCGCCGTCCTGCACATTCACTTTATTGCCCAGCTTAATAAAATTCACATCGCCACGGACAACCGTATTGAACCAGAAACTGCAATCGTCGCCGGTTACCACATCGCCAACAATAGTGGCATTGGGAGCAATGAAACAGTTGTTGCCGAACTGCGGGTATTTATCTTCTACGGGAAGTATTATTGGCATGATGAAAGTTTGTAGTTTGTGATTTGTAGTTTTTGGTTACCAGCTATGATTTTTCATGGCATCGTTCCTTGCGTCGCACTCTTCATCGTTCGGTTCGCTGCTCAACAATTTATTTCTCGCAGCGGCCGCAACGACTTGGCGGCGCAGCGTTCGTAGCTCCTTTCCGTCCGCCGCGGGAAATGAACTATTGCAAATTATAGAAATTCTTTGCGTTCTTTGCGTGAAATAAAATTACTTGAACCAACGGGAACTTTTTTTACGTCATGTAGCCCAAACCTCGCCCACTCCGCTTGCACTCGAAATAGTGAAAGCAGAAGGCTGCACGCTATATGGGGCTGACGGGAAAGAATGGCTTGACCTCATCGGCGGGGTCAGCGTTGCCAATATCGGGCACCGGCATCCCAAAGTAATTGAAGCGATACAAAAACAATTGGAAGCTTACCTGCATATCATGGTGTATGGAGAATTCATTGAATCCCCGCAGGTGCAATATGCCAAACTGCTTGCCGATAATCTGCCAGCCACACTCAACTCGGTTTATTTTACCAACTCCGGTGCTGAAGCAACAGAAGGTGCCATGAAACTGGCGAAAAGAGTAACAGGCGGGATACAGATCATTGCTTTCAATAATTCTTATCATGGCTCTACCCAGGGCGCATTGAGTTTGATGGGAGACGAATACTGGCGCAATGCTTTTCGTCCTTTGTTGCCGGATGTGCTGCACCTGGAATACAATTCCTTTGAATCATTAAAAGAGATAAGGGGACATACCGCCTGCGTCGTTGCAGAAACCGTGCAGGGAGAAGCCGGTATCATTGTTCCTTCAAAAGAATGGATGCAGGCACTTAGAAAGAAATGTACAGAAACGGGAACCTTATTAATTCTTGATGAGATACAGGCAGGCTTTGGCCGCACCGGTAAACTTTGGGGCTTTGAACATTTTGATATCGTTCCTGATATTTTATTACTCGGCAAAGCATTGGGCGGCGGTATGCCGCTGGGAGCATTTATTGCTGATAAAAAATTAATGGATGCATTTACCAATAACCCGGTGCTGGGTCATATCACAACTTTTGGTGGCCACCCGGTTTGCTGTGCAGCAGGTATGGCGGCGATGAAAGTATTGTTGGAAGAAGGATGGATTGAAACAGTAAAAAAGAAAGAAGAGCTATTTAAATCATTATTGGTTCACCCAAAAATAAAAGCCATCCGTTCTTTTGGTTTATGGATGTCGGTGGAGTTTGACTCCTTTGAAACCAATAAGAAAGTAATTGATGCCTGTATTGCAAACGGAGTATTGACTGATTGGTTTTTGTTTGCTTCCGATTGCCTTCGCATTTCTCCGCCGTTGATTATTGGAGAAGGGGAGATAAAGAAAACATGTGACGTGATTGCGAGGGCTTGTGATTTTTAAGGCTCCTGAGTCAGCTTTTAAGAATCATGGAATTATCATCTTACCTTTCTTAAAAGCAACTTCTTTATTTAAAAAGTGACCAATTTCGGAAGCAATTGCAATGGCATCTTTTTTCCCCTGGTCCAGATAAACAGGGAAATGATTTTCCCCACAACTAATTTCAATGTTAAAAGAACTTGCCCCATCACCATCAGTTAATTCAGTAATGGTGACAAGGCCAATTTTATTTAATTCGCAAAAAAGCAGATTATTTATTAAAACATTATCTCTTTCTTTTCTTATTTCTATTGCTCTAAATTTTTTTACATCCCTTTTCCAATTATAGATAAAGAAGGTTGTTGCTAATATGATTAAGATCAGAGAAATTATTATATCCCCGGAACTTAAATTATTAATTGACTTCTTTGTAGTAAGTAGATAAATTATTGGAAAGCTAATAAGAAGAGAAATGAATATGTTAATCAACACTCCTGTTTGAAACGAAGATTTACTTTTTTTTATGAACAAAGCACCTTCAACCTGAAAGATTTCTATTCCTCCGATTTTCATTCTATTATTTATCTTCTATTTCCACAATAACCTCTACTTCCACCGCAATCCCCAATGGCAAAGAATTCATTCCTACTGCCGAACGGGCATGCTTTCCTTTCTCACCAAAAATTTCAACCATCAGATCAGAATAACCATTAATAACTTTAGGCTGGTCTTTAAAATCATCTGTACAGTTGACCATGCCCAATACTTTTACAATTCGTTTTACTTTATTCAGGTCACCCAACTCTGCTTTCAATACGGAAAGATGGCTGATAGCAGTTAATCTTGCTGCTTCATAGCCTTGTTCAATAGTCAGGTCTTTACCGACCTTGCCAATGACAAAAGACCCGTCAGGCTTTCCCGGTCCTTTTCCCGAAAGAAAAAGAAGATTGCCAACCCGTACCACATTTACATAGTTGGCCACAGGTGCAGAAGGAGTGCTAAGAACGATACCTTTTTCTTTTAATCGCTGTTCAGGAGTTTGAGCTTGCATATAATAAGCAGTTAATACAGTTATAAAAATGAGGATATACTTTTTCATAAAAATTTTTTATAGCAATTTAAAAACATAAGCTGCGACCAGGGCGCCGATGATCGGTCCAACAACCGGGATCCAGGCATATCCCCAATCACTGTCTCTTTTTCCCGGTATGGGTAAAATAAAATGTGCGATCCGAGGTCCCAGGTCCCTTGCGGGGTTGATCCCATAGCCAGTTGGTCCGCCAAGAGAAAGACCAATACCCAACACTAATAATCCAACGGGCAATGCATCTAATGTTCCTAATGAAGATGTAGCCGGTGACATGGCCAATGCTCCAAACATCAATACAAATGTTCCGATGATCTCCGTTATTAAATTATGACCAACACTTCGAATGGCCGGGGCCGTACAAAATACGGCGAGTTTCAGATCCTTATCACTTGTTTCATTGAAATGTTGTTTGTAAGCCAGCCAGACAATGGTCGCCCCGGCAATCGCTCCTGCAAATTGCGCCCCTATATAAGTGGCAAGCAATGATGAATCAAAACCACCGAATGCAGTCAAAGCGATGGTAACTGCCGGATTCAAATGGCCGCCGCCACCCAGTTTGGTGGAAGCATAGACACCAAGGAACACCGCCATCGCCCAACCAATTGTAATAACGATCCAGCCGCTGTTCTGGCCCTTGGTTTTATTGAGGACAACATTGGCTACTACACCATCACCCATGATGATGAGTAAGGCAGTACCGGCGAATTCACCTAAGAATGGAGACATAAGCAATTAGTTTGAGGTTGGAAAATTATTAATTAATAATTATTAATTAATAATTGTTTTGAGCCCAGCTTACAGCAGCTTTCACCGCTCGCTGCCATCCATTCACCAATTCAATTCTTTTATCATCATTCATCTCCGGTGCAAATGATCTGTCTGCCTGCCATTGTTGCTGGATCTCTTCCACATTTTTCCAATACCCAACGGCAAGTCCCGCTAAATAAGCAGCACCAAGTGCTGTTGTCTCTGTAACTTTTGGACGAACGACCCTGCAATCCAGGATATCACTTTGAAATTGCATCAACTGGTTATTTACCGTGGCGCCGCCATCCACTCTCAGTTCTTTTATATGTATTCCTGAATCTGCTTCCATCGCTTTCAATACATCATAGGTTTGATAGGCAATACTATCCAAAGCAGCCCTTGCAATATGAGAATTGTTGCTGCCTCTTGTTAATCCGAAAATAGTTCCTCTTGCATATTGATTCCAATGCGGAGCTCCCAAACCGGCAAAGGCAGGAACAATATACACACCGTCTGTGTCCTGCACTTGTCCTGCTAATTTTTCTACTTCTGCAGATGTGCGGATGATCTTTAATTCATCCCGTAACCACTGGACTACAGCGCCGGCTATAAAAACACTTCCTTCCAATGCATATTCTGTTTTATCGTTAAGCTGCCAGGCGATCGTCGTTAGCAAATTGTTTTTAGATGCAATGGCTTTTTCACCGGTATTCATTAACATAAAGCAACCAGTGCCATAAGTATTTTTGACCATTCCCGGTTGCGTGCACATTTGACCGAATAATGCCGCCTGCTGATCACCGGCAATACCGGCAATTGGAATTTCTGTATTTGGAAAAATATTCCCGGTAACTCCGTAAATATTACTGCTTGGTTTTACCCCCGGTAAAACAGAAGCAGGGATATTAAATAATTTCAGCAGCTCTTCATCCCATTGCAATGAATGAATATTGAATAACATGGTTCTTGAAGCATTGGATACATCCGTTACATGTACTTCGCCATTGGTCAGTTTCCAGGTAAGCCAACTGTCAATGGTACCGAAAGCCAATTCGCCGTTCTCTGCTTTTTTTCTTGCGCCATCCACATTATCCAAGATCCATTTCAATTTAGTGGCTGAGAAATAAGCATCGATGATAAGCCCGGTTTTTTGCCGGATCATTTCTTTATGTCCCGCTGCTTTCAATTCATCACAGTAAGAAGCCGTTCTTCTGTCCTGCCATACTATTGCATGATAAACGGGTTTGCCTGTGCTGCGTTCCCATACGACAGTTGTTTCTCTTTGGTTGGTGATACCAATACCGGCAACTTGGTTCATATTGATCTGGGCCTTGGCCACCGTTTCGGCCATGGTGCCAAACTGGGTGCTCCATATTTCTTCCGCATCATGTTCTACCCACCCGGGCTGCGGATATATCTGTTTGAATTCTTTTTGTGCCGAACTAATGATGTTACCCTGTTTATTAAAGATCAAACTACGGCTGCTGGTGGTACCCTGGTCAAGAGCAAGGATGAAATGTGATGACATGCAATTGAATTTTGAAAAGGAAGATAGGGAAAAAGACCGGGCTGAGTAGAATTGTCTGATTAGGGAAGGGTTAAAAATCAAAAGTCAAAAGTCAAAAATCAAAAGTAAAAAGGTTATAATGGTGGCTGTGTTTTGAATTTTGATTTTTTACTTTTTACTTAAAATGATAACCTGAAACTGCCAAAGATTCCAAATGCTTTATCTCCTTCTTTTGGTAATGTCGAAGGAAGTACCCGCCAGATAAAATCGAGCCTGAATACATGAAAAATATTATCGATGCCTGTGCCCAACTCAAGATAGGTTTTGCCATCGAGGGATTGAAAACTATTACCTTCTTTGAAGTTAAGGGCTTTATTGGAAGTCGATAAACTCCCCCATAAGGCTTTAGCGGTCCAGAACTGGCGCCACCGGAGTTTGGGAAACCAGCGAAAGATGCCGTTGCCGATATTGTGTTCGATATTGACACCGGCATATCGATCATGAATGAATTCCCAGCGGTTCATCATATTAAAGGCATACTTATTATAATAGTAAAGCTCGTTACCGGGTGCAATGTCTAAAAGTGTATAAGGTAATGTGCCAAATGTTTTTCCGCCAAAAACATACCAGGAGATATTTCCAAAAGGAGGAACTTTTAAGTTCCCGGTAACGCTGGCATTTATTTTTGTATAATCATAACTGCTTTTAAATATTCCTGAGAACCCGTGACTGATATTGATCTCCCCGATAGGGTAAGGACTGCCGAGGCTGCTGCGGTAAAAATGACTTTCAAGGAATCGTTCTAACCAGGCAAACCGGAATCTTAGTAAAACTTCAAAACTGGTGAGAGGGTTACCATGGGAGGTTTGAAATGAATCAAGGGGTAAAAGATTTCTCAACGGTAGTGTTGATGCATGTGTGATCGTCAACCGGTTTGACATCCATGGCGTCATTTCCCTGAAGAACTCAAACTGCTTTTGACTTACTTTAATATTTTTTACCGGGACATTATTCTTGCGAACGGCTAATGCAAAGAAATTATCAGATGTTACCTCACCAAAATAATTTTGCCCGAAGTCAAGATCGTTCTTATAGGAAGCATAGAGATACATCCGCGGGCTTTTTGCAGGCAGGTAAAATATTTCTGCCAACCCTTTCATTTTTTTATCACCGAATCCGTAAGCGAGATAAGTGTGGAACTTGAATTTCTTATCAAAATATTTATTGGTGCCGAGATCAAAACGGATCCTGAATCCTTCCCATCCATTGGAAGTTACCCAATTGAACCAGGGGCCAATTTCATAATTGCCGATATCACGATAACCTGTTCCGAGAAAAACAATTGTTTTAGTGAATTTTTTAAAGACCGGGGCATTCGTAAGTGTATCGATCATTTTAATGATGCCGCTTTCGGTTTTGGTCAGTGGTTCATGACGGGCTTCTGACCAGTATGTTTTGTCTTTTTCAGTAGCGCCTGGTAAGGTGATCACTTCATCCTGGATCTTGTTTTTGCTGAGCTCATTCGTTACTGAAGTATCATTGACAACCACATTCCGGTAGGTAGTTGTTTTACGGCCAATAAATCCGGGGCTGTTTTTACCTGTTGGCGAAATATCTGCAACAAATTTATCTTTTGATAAGAACCAGGAAGTATCATTGATCATTGAATATTCCTGTATCAGGCTGAGGTTATCTAAAAAATTCACATTCGCTTCCTTGCCCAATCGCAGGTTCATTTTTTGAATGGCAAAACTGCCGGCCTGCACCCAACAGTCACCTTCAAAAGTATCGCTGCCTGTCCGCCGGGGTGTAAAAACCAGGTGATAGAACCGGCTGTTTTTTATGACCTGTGTATCTACTACCCGGTAATTGTAATAAAAATCACCATTGTCACTCAGCGGACCAATGAACTGCCTGTCAAAAACGGTCATAAAATTATTGTAGATATTGACAACCTGCTCCATCCCGCCCAACAATTTGGTTACACTTTCATTTTTTACACCATTTGTGTTCACTGCTTTTATGATCTCCCTTCTTCTCAAAGGTTTTTTTTGATA
>DATHDV010000141.1:0-8107 GCA_035318845.1 Chitinophagaceae bacterium | reverse complement strand
GTGCTTTGTACCAGGAAAACATAGTCGCCCCTTACACTTTCAAGGAAAATGGGGCTTATCTCCCCATCACTGAATCGCTGGATATTGATTTTGCCCAGCTTGGCACCGTATCTTAAGCAGATTTGTTCGGCAAGTTGCTGTGACCCTGTTCCGGAGAAGATTTTCGCAGTTTGCATGGCGTAAATGTGTCCCAAAGGGACTCCTTTGGAGCGGCGAAGATACTGATTCGCAAAACCCATTTGCAAAAAAAATACCCTGATCCAATTACTTTGGTCAGGGTGTTACAGTCTGTTCAATGGCTATAGTCTATAGCAGGAATATTATTCCCGAATGTCTTTATTTCTGCAATGCAATTGAGCCTGCATGCGGGGCAGAACCGGGTTGTTCTGACAATCCCTTCACGGGGCTGGAATTACAACTGTAAAAAAGAGACGAACAAATAAAAATGGAGAAGAACAGTGCTACCACATACACAAACACAAAGAAAAGAATGGGGTGCATGGAGCCCATCGGGGTAAAGGTTTTGGATCTCATAGTACCAGATTTTAGTTTTTCAAATATTGGTTTCCGCTGGCTTGGTTTCAATACCAATACAGGATATTGATGAGAATAAAAATATTTGCTAATTTGGTTTCATGCAAGAGCACAAATACTCAATTAAACAATGGTCAAAAGACGATAGACCGAGAGAAAAACTACTTTCCACAGGTGCAGAAAACCTCAGCAATTCGGAATTGCTTGCTATACTTATTCATAACGGCACCCGTCAAAAAACAGCCGTGGACCTGGCCAAAGAATTGTTTAAACTCGGTAAAGACAACCTGGTAGAATTGGGAAAGCTGTCTGTGAAAGAACTGATGAAAATAAAGGGTATCGGCGAAGCCAAAGCCATAACCATTACAGCCGCATTGGAGTTGGGGAGAAGAAGACAGGCTGCTGCACCATTGGAAAAACAAATTGTTGGTCATAGCGGCGATATTGCCCGTTACTTGCAAACCAAATTAAAAGATCGCCGTCATGAAGTATTCGCAGTACTCTTCCTGAACCGGGCCAATAGAATAAATCACTTCGAAATAATCAGCGAGGGAGGTATAACCGGCACGGTGGCCGATCCAAGAATTATTCTCCGCAAAGCATTGGAAGAAGATGCAGTTAACATCATACTATGCCACAATCATCCCTCGGGTAGCCTGAAACCCAGCAGAGCTGATGAAGAACTGACCAGGAAAATAAAAGAAGCAGCCCGGTTGCTTGATATCGCTGTAATAGATCATATTATTGTAAGCGATAGCGGGTACTACAGTTTTGCGGATGAAGGGTTGATCTAGTTAAAAACTAATAGTGAATAGATAATAGTTGTCGTAACCCGAAAAAGGATTACAATTTTTTGCTATCCCAATAAAGAAAAGTTTGAGTAATATTTCAACAGCTACGGTCTTGATGCACTATTATCTATTCTCTACTCAGGCCTGTGCCGTCGGTCCACCGAAATTCATGGGCAATTGTATTTCTTCCAGGTCTTTGATCGGGCCGTTCAACGCTTCATATTTCTGAATGTTTTCAGTAATGGCTTTCATGAAACGTTTGGCATGTTGAGGAGTAAGTATTATTCTTGATTTTACTTTACTCTTGGGCGTACCCGGCATCACATTCACAAAGTCAATAACAAACTCTGCATGTGAATGGGTGATGATGGCTAAATTGGCATAACTGCCTTCAGCCACTTCTTCTGATATTTCAATGTTGAGCTGGTTGGGAGCATTTTGCATGTCAGACATAAACAGGATTTATGGTTATTTATTCAGGTACTCAAAGGCCACCCGCAACGCTTCTTCCTGGTTCGTGGCGAAGGCCTCATTGGTAAACACCGGGGAAATATCTTTTATATTTTTAAATTCTTTGATGATACTGCTCGAGTTTGCTTTTATTTTTTTCGGACCTCCTTTCCCTGAATCCGTATAATAATAATCGTAAAGCAGGTCGAACTGGCGGAGGTCGGATTGAACATAATTGGTAGCAACATAGCCCAGGTCAGACTTATATCTTTTATAAATACTGTATTGGGGGCCGGCATAAATTTCCAGGAAATAAAATTTCTCAGAACTGCCAAGATGAGTGCCGTAAACGAATTTTAACGGATGGTTGATTCCCAGGCTTATATTTTCCTGGATTAAAAAAGAATCTACCGTGCGGGGTTCTTTTACCAATGGTTTGTCGGGGTTTCCTGAAGAATAGAATTCCACTTCCTGGTTGTAGGTATTGTAACTCAGGAAAATATTATATGCTTTGGCTTCAGGTGAAAATAAATTACCCTTATTTTTTTCTCCAAAAAGATATGAAGTGCCAACTACTTTAAATACGCCTACCTGTTTATAAACTCCACCTTCTGTCTTTTGGATGATCAGGCGACTATAGCTTAAAGCATTGTCCATAGCGCCGTTTTGGGTATAATGCATAAACTGCGCCTCTGAATAATTAATAATGAAAAACGAAAGACAAATTGTAAGGCTGAAACGGCTGAATATTTTCATGCTTTAATATTTAAGAAATCAAATGTACTGAAAACTTCCGTCATATCAGGAGTAAGATAAAGAAGAAGGCGATTCTTTATCGTCTGTAAAAAACAAAGTTTAGTTGGAGTTATGAAACACTATTAAGGATCCAAATATTTTCTAAAAATCAAAGCAGCCATCAATTACTTAAATCCAATTGATTCTTTACCAGGCTATAGTATTCATTTTTAAGATCAATTAACTCGTGATGTGTTCCCTTTTCAATGATGTTCCCTTTGTTTAGGACAATAATCTGATCAGCAAATTTTACTGTACTTAATCTATGAGCAACTATAACAACAGTTTTATTCCTAAAAAATTCCTGCAAATTATCATGAATCAGCTTTTCATTATTTGTATCCAGGCTATTTGTAGCTTCATCAAAAAAAATAAATTCAGGATTACGGTAAACAGCCCGAGCAATTAATATTCTTTGTCTTTGCCCTATGCTAATACCATGACCTTCTCCTCCAAGCTTTGTTTCAAAGCCCAAGGGCAATTCTTTTATAAAATCATAGATATTGGCAACCTTCACAGCATTGATCATCTGGCTTTCATTTATTGTATCTTCCCCCAAAGCAATATTTTTGGCTATCGTATCAGAAAAAATATAGCTGTCCTGCATTACAACACCACATTTACTACGCCAGTTCTTATGACCTATGTATGTAAGCGGACATTTAATTACTGTAATATTACCAAATTGAGGTTCATAATATTTTAGCAATAATTTTAAAATAGTCGTTTTCCCGCTTCCGCTCATTCCCACTATTGCCGTGGTTTTTCCAATCGGAATGTCCAGCGTAATGCCTTTCAGTACTGCTTCATTACCTGCGCCTGGATAAGAATAGGAAACATCCTTAAATGAAATTGAAGGATATATGGGAGAAATAGGAAAATCGGTATTGACAAGATCATCAAGCTCTAATTTGTCAAATGAAAATTTTCTTTTACCCCCCTGTATGTGTATCAACCCTTCTTTTTGTAATTCCTTTTCTTCATCATCAAGCCTGTGAATTTCGTTAAGACGGCTCATACTTATTTTTGCATTTTGCCAGTTTTGGTAAAAAGATATAAACTGTTCAACAGGGCTGCTTAATTGCCCTATTATCATTTGGATCGCCATCATTGTACCTAATGTGATCTCCCCTTGTATAACCAAATTAGCCGCCAGGAATATTATGATGATATTTTTGGCCTCATTTATTAAAGCCCCACCCATTTGTTGCCATTGATTAAGCCGGAATATCCGTAAGTTCAATTTAAAAAGTAAGGTTTGGATGCGTTTCCAAATAGATTGCATAGAGCTTTCCATGCCGAATAATTTAATCTCCTGCATTCCTTCGAGTAACTGCATAGTAACATTTTGCTCTCTTGCTAATAAATCAAATCGTTTATAATCTAATTGCCGCCTTTTTGATGTAAATAGTGAAATCCAGGTTGTATAAATAATAGTTGCAATACTAAAAATAAAAAAAATCTTTATGTTATATGATGCCAATACAATGGAAAAAACGACCAACATAATTGCTGAGAAGAGGATACTAAAGGAAGACCCGGTTATAAAAGATGATACTCGGTTGGGGTCCTGCATTCGTTGCATAATACTTCCTTTCGTTTGAGACTCAAAAAAAGCAATCGGCAACCTCATTAACTTAACAATGAAACCTGCAAGAATAGAGATATTAATATGCGTCCCGATTTTTAACAGCATGGCACTCTTTATAAAATCAAAAAAAAGTCGCCCACATAACAAACTAAACTGGGCTAACAATAGAATTACGAGAAAATTTATATTCCGCGCTTTTATTCCTTTATCAACAATATTTTTCGTGATATTTGGGAGAAGATATTGTAATCCGCCGACAGCCAATAATATTAAAAATACAATCCCAATATTTCTTTTTTGACCATTTATGTACTCGATAAACTTTGCAGAATTAATAATTCCTTTTTTATTTCCCCCCGGAATGGTTTCCGCATTGCCTGTAAATTCATTTTTTTCTATAAGTCCTTCCGAAGTTTCTAACAGCAATGCTATTCCTTCCGGCGAATTCCCGCACCAATGCTGTTTAAATTCCTGTTCATCCAATATGATTTTTCCCCTTGCAGGATCAGCTATATAAAAACTTCCCGATTTGACTTTATATAAAACGACAAAATGGTCTTGATTCCAATGCAGAATGGCAGGAAGTAAGTTGTTATCAAGTTCGTTGATATTCGTCTTTACACAACGACTTTTAAATCCAAGTTGTTCTGCAGAATTACTTATTCCCAATAAATTAACTCCTTCTCTTGTGATTTCACACATTTCCCGGATATCCTCTATCAAAACATTTTTCCGATAATATTTTGCTACCATTTGCAAACAAGCAGGCCCACAATCCATGGAATCGAATTGTTTATAGAAAGGGAATTTCATATCTTATTTCTATTGCAAAGCATAAAAAATATTTGTATAAATCAAGTGGATCTGCGCAAATATTTAGTTTAACATATTCTTCTAAAAATGTGAGTATTCTGATCTCTTGAGATCAGAATACTCACATTAGGAATATCAATTTCAATGGTTCTTTGCCCTTGAGTTATAGCATAATGTATCGTGAGTATCATTTCCAAAACATCTGCATATTTCGTAGGGCCCCCCGTCATAACAGTATATAGGCATCCCTTCCGAATGACACAGAGCATTATTTCCATATGATTCCACAAATACCCACTCACTTTGTGCAGTAACCTTGCAGTCAAGAAACTGTGTTAAGGGGCTGTCGCCGCCATAGATGACTCTCTGCTCTTGTTTACTCAGGCTTTTGCCTAATTTTTCAAATTTTTCCATGTTTAATAATTTTAAAGTTAATAATTGGCCCGGGTTCAGGTACCAGGCTCTTTTACCTTTGTTTGCAAACGAAAGCGTTCATGCATTCCTTTTTTTATATAGGGATCATTTCTTGCGGAATAATGTTTTCTTCTTGTGCCTGTTGCTCCGTTTTTTCTTTTAAGATTTTTATTAAATTTGGCAGCTCACTTATTGAATACTGTTTGGGCATTTCATATCCATTAATAAAAACAGTAGGTGTAAAAAATATCTTTGACGTATCAGCCCACTGTTCATGTTGTTTTAATAAAATACTCACTGCTGTTTCTTTTCCTGGCGAGTATTGTTGTTTAAATTTTTCGAAATCCATAATAGCATACCAATCATTTAAAACTTTATTTTTATAATCACTCCCCTTTCCAATCAGCAACTGCAGTATATAAGCAACTGTTCTTGTTCTTTTATCTTCAGGTTTGTCGGCATTTACCAGAAAGCGGATTGTAAACCCAATATCATTTTTTTCAGCAAGACTTTGCAGTTGTTGATGTGCCTTTGCACATGGCCCGCAGTAAGGATTACAGGCTACTATTATCTGAATCTGTGCATCTGCATTGCCCAATTGTAAGTCATGCTCTAATGGAATAGGATTCACGGTTCGCTGTTGATACAGCAAAGCCTCAAAAATTTCCGGATTATTTTTAAACCGTTGTAACTGATGATTTTTTTCTTTTATTTCCTTTCTTTCCTTCAAACCCGGTTTTAATAATAATAACCAGCCAGTGAAAACAATATATCCTGTAAAAATTATTAATCCCAGTATGCTTACCGGAATATATTGAAAATTTATTGTTAGTATTTCCGGCAATAAAAGAATCACTTGCCCCCATAATACAGCAATAGTGAGCAAACAAAGGGTGCACCATTTCTTCACCACCCGCCATTGATAATAGAAGGAGAAAAGTGTAAATGGTAGTGTAGCAATACAAAGTACACAAAGAAAAGGTATCATAGCTTGTATAATCCCTGTAAACAAAGAAACGGTTATCAGCAAGAACTGAGAACAAAACCAGATGATACCAATATCAGCCCAATTCAGCCACCTAAAGAGTTTTGATTTTTTTGAATGCAGCACTGCGTCGCAATCAGTATTTTTACCGGCACCACAAAGCTGCTCGGTTATACTATTGCTGACTCCAAGTTCATGCTGAACTATCAAGATACTGGCAAACAATCCGGTTGTAGTCGTTATCACCAGACCTGCCAGGAACCAACTGAATTGTAATGAAACGGCAAAAGCTACAGATGCAGTTAAAACTATTATTGCCAATCCTTTCAACCACGTGTTCTTTTTTTCCCTTTTTAGCCACTCTTCATTTTCAGGATGATGAAATGATGCAGGTCTTTCGGCCAATAATACCACTCCTTTCCATTGTTCCAAAAAGTCCGGCTGTTTACTTAAAAGTTTGGTTGTATTGGTCACCAAAATAAAATGTCCTCCTTTTGCATTTACGTGTGCTATAAAAGGGGCCGGCACCTGATGTAACGTTTCCTTATCTATCTCTATCGCAGCATTTTCAATAGACAAGTCATCCAATGTATCGGTAATACTTAATAAAGAGGGATAATCAGGGTGGGACAATAATTTTTCTTTCAGAAAAGCAGAAGATACACGCATTTTCTGATAATGGAGCCATTGTTTAATTAATTCCGGGAGTTTGAATTTCATAGGAATTACTGTTATAAGAGTAAGTTACTATTCTTTTAAGCTGACTTTTTTTTAGGGTTGTGAAATACAACTTTTATTTTTTCGTGAGCAGTAGAAACACCTAAGAAAAATGTCAAAACACCGGATAAATAGCATTGCAGGATGGAGAGCAGTATAGTAGTTTTAATATCGCTATGCAACCAGGTAAATCTCTCCTGCTATTGAGAAAACTAAAAGGGCTCAGTCAGCAAGAAGTGGCTGACAAGTTATTTATTAGTCAACAGGCCTATTCCAAAATAGAAAAAAAAGAATGGATTGAGTATGAAAAAATGGATGCTATTCTAGCTGCCTTAAAAAGTTCGAGAGAAGAATTGGAATCTCTAAAAAAATTAGTACATTGATATAAATTTAAAATTCTGTAGAAAATAATATCAAATTAATTGCTTGCTTTCTATATGCCTAAATCCTACTTATAAGATTCTCATTTTTCGTAAAACTCAATATTAAAAGTGGTAAAAATAAAAAGGGATAGCATTTAGCTATCGTTCTAAAAAAATTCAAAAATAATTAAGGCCGGGGGCCTTGTACGTCAGTATGCATTGAATATAGCAATCAGATCTTCCGTTTTGATGTCTAATCTGCCGAACTTATAAAACACTTCAAACCTACTGAAAACTAAAAACTGTAAACTTTACTTCAATTAAGTAACTGGTATCCGGCATCAATCATCCCAAAAAAAATGAGCCCCGTTAAGAGCTCATTTTATATTTGATCAAAACTTAATTATCAACTAAAGAGGTAAGTTTTACGGTCTTGGTTTTTTGTACTTTAAAATCGCTTCGATCCGCCTGGTGGTCGTAGTCGGATTCCACTCGAAAGCCACGTGAAAAGTTTTGGTTGCAGGATCATATTTATTTACTGCTGGTGGTCCGTATGGTCCGGCTATTCCGGCAGGTAGGACTGTTGCGTTGAACCCGCCAAAATTTTGCATTGTTGTGTTGGCGCCTGTAGAAAATTCAGTTGTATTATTTGTTG
>DATHDV010000140.1:0-29381 GCA_035318845.1 Chitinophagaceae bacterium | reverse complement strand
ATGTTATTTGATAAGGGCTGGATGAGTTATGGGGTCCTGGGGCCGGGTGGTTTTGCAGATGCATGGCGGTCGTCACCGCGGGTCTTTGAAGAGTTGCGCCGCATACCATTGACGATCGGTCATGCCAGTCTTATCATGCTCATCTTCCGCAGCGGCGTATTGAAATGGCTGATGAAAGCTCTTTCCAATGTGGGGCAGATGGCTTTTTCCAATTACCTCATGCAATCCATCATCTGCACTTTCTTCTTTTTTGGTTATGGCTTTGGGTATTATAATAAGCTAAGGTTTCACCAGCTCTACTATGTGGTAGGCGCAGTCTGGGTATTCCAGCTTATCTTCTCTTCCATCTGGTTACGGTATTTCCGGTTTGGGCCTTTTGAGTGGTTGTGGCGGAGTCTGACTTATTGGAAGAAGCAACCGATGAGGAAGTAGGGATTCTTATTCCCGTATTTGCCGTAGGTAGGTTCTACTTATCTTTTCTTACTTTGTGAATACACAAATATCCTTTTATGGACAGTATAGAAACAATAATGTCTGAAGTTGTCAAATTCAGAAACGAAAGAGATTGGGAACAATTTCATAACTCAAAGGATTTGGCTCTTGCCATATCAATTGAAGCAGGAGAGTTAAATGAATTATTCCTGTGGAAGAAGGCGGAAGATGTGAATGTTGAAAAATTAAAAGAAGAATTGGCAGATATTTTCACTTTTGCTTTTTTGCTTGCAAATAAACATGGGCTAAGTGTAAAAGAATTGGTCTTAGAAAAATTAAAAGCAAATGCTGTTAAGTATCCGGTTGAAAAAGCAAAAGGGAGCGCAAAAAAATATAACGAACTATAATCCATGATAGTTTACCAAGCCTCGAAGTCTGATTTTACTGATGATGTTTTTGAAGACAGAATTGAAACAAAAATTTTGGACTTTTTTAAAAAGCATCTGAACAGGTCTACTGCCGCAAATGAGATCAGATCATGGAGGGACTCTATGCAATACATGGAAAGGGTATTAAGGGATGATGAAATACCGGGCAACTGTGGTGTGGCCATTGAATACCAACTTCCACAAACAGGTAAGCGGATCGATTTTATTTTAACCGGCAATGGAGAAAATAACGAAGAGTTCTGTGTTATTGTTGAGCTTAAACAGTGGTCTGAAGCAACTCTTTCTTCTAAAGATGCTATTGTGAACACCAGGGTCGGTAAGCATTTTGGAGAGTTTACCCATCCTTCTTACCAGGCATGGTCTTATGCAAGCCTTTTATACAATTTTAATGAGACGGTTGCTGAAGATAAGATCAACCTGAAGCCTTGTGCATATCTGCACAATTATGTGCCGGATAATGTTATGACTAATGAGCATTACAAGGAACATATCGAGAAGGCCCCGGTTTTTTTAAAAGGGGATGCATCTAAGCTTAGAAATTTTATCAAGCAATATGTGAAGTACGGGGACACCAGCAAGATTCTCTATCGCATTGAACAGGGAAAGATTCGACCTTCAAAAATGCTGGCAGATAGCATGGTCTCTATGCTGAAAGGGAATGATGAATTTATAATGATTGATGATCAAAAAATTGTTTTCGAAACTGCATTAGCACTTTCTCAGAAAGCGACAGCAAACAAAAAGCAAGTGCTTATTGTAAAAGGGGGACCTGGTACGGGTAAATCGGTTGTAGCAGTTAATCTATTGGTCGAACTTACAAAAAGAGGTCTGGTTGCTCAATATGTTTCTAAAAATGCTGCTCCCCGTGCAGTTTATGAAAGTAAATTGACCGGCTCTTTTAAAAAGAGTGAAATAACTAATCTCTTTAAAGGCTCAGGAGCTTTTGTTGGAACAAAACCGAATACGTTTGATACGTTGGTTGTAGATGAAGCGCATAGATTAAATGCCCGTTCAGGGTTATACGGCAACCTTGGTGAAAACCAAATCAAAGAACTTATTAACGCGGCCCGTTGTACCATATTCTTTATTGATGAGGACCAGCGGGTAACATTGAATGATATTGGAACATTACAGGAAATCAGGAAGTGGGCAAGTAAAGCAGGAGCTGAGGTGGAAGAATTGGAGCTAGCTTCTCAATTTCGTTGTAATGGCTCTGATGGCTATCTGGCATGGTTAGACAATACACTTCAGATCCGGGAAACTGCTAATCCCACATTAGAGGGGGTCGATTATGACTTTAAGATTTTTTCTTCTCCGGCGGAATTAAGAGAAGCTATAATCGAAAAAAACAAGATCAACAATAAGTCACGGATGGTAGCCGGCTATTGCTGGGAATGGAATAGTAAAAAGAATTCTAAGCTTTATGATGTTGTTATCCCCGAATTTGATTTTAAAATGAAATGGAACCTTACTACGGATGGCAGTCTTTGGATAGTAAGTCCTGAATCGGTTAATGAAATTGGTTGTATACATACATGTCAGGGATTGGAAGTCGATTATATCGGTGTAATTATAGGAGCAGACCTGATAGTCAGAGATGGTAAGGTGCTAACTCATCCTGCTGCAAGGGCAAAATCCGATAAATCTGTTTTTGGATATAAAAAATTGATCGAAAAAAATCCAGAGGAGGCTAAAGCCACTCTTAGGATGATAATTAAGAATACATACAGGACTTTAATGACGAGAGGGATGAAGGGATGTTATATTTATTTTATAGATAAAGAAGTTGGAAATTTTTTTAAAGATTCTTTAGTCTAGCCGATAAAATGGAAGAACCCATCACCCAAAACCTACAACAGGAAGGCGTTAAGACAGCTTATTTTTAAAAAGTATTTGAAAAAACTAATTAAATGAGACTTTATTAAAGCTTAGTAATACAAATAAAATGTTCTAGCATGATTAAGAAAACAAATTGCAGTTTCTTCATATTAGGAGATAGAGGGGTGGGCAAGACAACGCTAATAAAACTAATTACTGAGAGTAAGTCTAGATATTTCGAAGAAACTACAAGGGGTATTACAATTTCAGATTGGCCTATAAGGTATGAAAATCAAGAAATAAATATTGAAATCATAGAGTCCTCGAGTCTTCCTGAAAAAATAATAATATCCATGCTTCGCAGAGAAAAGGAAAATTCAGTAATTAATATTGTTCTTTCAATTTCTCAAAATAATGATTTAAAATACACTAATATTTCCTGGCTTGATAAAATAAAAACACATGCCTTTCCTGAAGCGATAATAATAGTTACTCTCAATCTTGTTAATTCGGATTTTCCCCAAAAACTTAATTTATCTCTTCTTAAAAGAAAATATCCTTTTGTAAGGTACTGGGTCAATATGCCCATGTATAAAGACAACGAATATGGAGCATTAAATGAGTATCAATTCTTGATACGACAAATCATTATTAATAGGTTTTCAAATAGACTGGATAGTGTTAGACAATTAATTAAAATAAACCAAATTGAAAAAACAAAAATTCTCGATATTGGAAAATGCGATTTGACCAGTTTATTGGAAATAAAAGAATTATTCGATTGTGCTCATCTAGAAAGTTTGATTGTAAGTAATGAATGGGGTGAATTTATAAATGGAGAATGGGAAAGACAGGTAAGTTCCAATAACGGTGGTCCAAATGTTTTATATGATCTCCCTAAATATTTGCAACGTTTAAAAAAACTTAAAGTTTTGATTTGCGGAGGAAATTGGAAAAGTAAAAGAAAAAAAGACTCAAATGTTACTAAATGGCATATTACTGATATATCAAATCTTTCATCTCTTTCCAATCTTACTATTCTAAATGCCAGCAATAATGCAATAAGCAGTGTTGGTCAAATAAATAGACTAACAAAGCTGACAAGGCTCTATTTAAATAACAATAATATATCAAAACTTCCTTTAATTTCTAACCTTACTACACTAAAAGAAATTTATTTAAGTAATAACAAATTGTCTACTGTTAGTTTCCTTGAAAATTTAAATGCTATTAAAACAATTGACTTGCATTCGAATAAAATTGAGGATCTGTCACCGATTAAAGACTTAATTTCTAAATTAAATATCAAAGACTCAAAATGGGAAACAAATACAATAAGCATATTTAATAACCCATTAGTTATCCCTACTCCTTCAGTAGTATCTAAGGGAAAAAGAGGTGTACTTGCGTATTTTAGAAAGTTAGAGGCTGAACAAAAAATTGATTTAAAACCTTTTAAAAACAAGGATATAAAATTAATCCTTGTAGGCAACAGTAATGCAGGAAAATCTACTTTGATTTATTGGTTGAAAAACAGTAAAATTAATAGAAAAGTAGCGACAACACATTGGATGACAGTTGAAAAATGGCTTGCTAAGCATGGATCTGCTGAATATAATGTAAGAATCTTCGACTTTGGTGGACAAGAATACTATCATGATACACACCATCTTTTTTTTACTAACAGAACGGCATATGTTGTCCTTTGGGATGACAAATCAAATCGTTTTGATGAAATTAAAGTTGAACAATATCAAATAAATGGTGGTAAAAAAATTATGAATATTCAAACATTCCCATTAGAATATTGGCTTGATTCAATTAATTATCACACAAAAAGAAGAATTAAAACTCTATCAGAAAAGAAAATAGAGAAACTACTAGATGAAAGAGATGCCACAATTAAAGAATCATTAGAGTCAGGAAAAGAATGGGGCAAACATGACACCAACTCAGTTGAGAAAGTAAAAGATGTGCTTATTGAAGATGAAAATATTCTGGTTGTTCAAAATAAAGTCGATACACAACAAGACAAAAAGTTCATAAATGAAATGCTATTAAAAAAAAATCACACCAAAATCTATGATTTTTCCTCAATCTCAATTTTTAATAATAGAAGATTGTTTGCTTTTAAAGACATGCTATTTGATATTTTCAATTCAATGGATATTATTAATCAGGAATATCTTGGTACTTGGGGGTACATAAAACAAAAAATTGAAAATACCGAGTTTTTAAGGCCTTTTCCTTTACTAGAATTCAAAGAGTTTTGCAACAAGTTAATAATGGAATTGCCAGAATTGTGGGGCAAAAGCCGAAATCAAATAAAAAATATTTTATTCACTGATCAGGATTCAGAGGTCTTTGCCCAGTTTTTATGTGATATTGGAGTTATACTCTATTACCCTGAAAATAAGTTTTTAAAAGAAAAAGTATTTCTAAATCAGCAACAAGTTCTGGATAATGTTTACAAAATTCTTCTCGGTTTGGATTTGGAGCAGGGTGAATTCGATCAAATGAGATTAGTTAAGGCTCTTGGGAAAAAATCTGTTGATGAAGAAGTGCTGAATATGAAAGAGCTTATGCTTCACTTTAAAATAATATTTGAACATCCCTCAAAAGTAAATACATACATAGCTCCATTATATTTGCCTAAAGAACCTCTTCAAAGTATAAATATTTTTTCATCTCTTTTTTATAAACCGGTTTATAGATATCAATATAAAACATTTATTTACAAAAATGTTATCTTGGATTTTTTTCAGCATTATGGCAAAAAAGTTCTTAAAGAAGCCAATAACAGTGATTCGTACTATTATTGGAGAGAAGGAATTGTAGTAAAAGACGATTTGACTGGAGAAATAGTAATGGTTAAATTTTTTCCGGGGAATAATGAAGGTCAAAATGCATTTATTGATGTTTATACAATTAAGGCTGCTACAGATGAAACTTTCTTAAAAAAAATAATAGAAGACTTAGATCATATTAACGAAGATTGGGGTGTTGTAAAATCAGTTACAGCAAATGGTCAGGATTTTGTTCCACTTGAAACAATTCGTAAAAATGAGGAAGATGATAATTGGGTTTTTCTTCATGAAAAAAAATATTACAAATTAGCAGATTTCAAAAAATATTTAATAAACCCAATAAAAATGAAAAAAATATTAATTTCGTACTCTAAACAAGATCTTGGATTTGTAAATAAGTTTATTGAACATTTATCTGCCTTACAACTAGATGGCAAGGTTGCACATTGGTATTGTAGCGAACTAGAGGCTGGTTCAGGTTGGGACAAGGAAATTCAAAAACATTTTGATGAGGCGGATATTGTTTGCTTTATGGTGAGTCCAAACTTTATGAAAACAAGTTATATTCATGAACATGAAATAGCAAAAGCATTTGAAAAGAAAGAAAAATATCCGGATTTCAAGATTGTTCCTATTATACTTGATTTCTGTAGGTGGACAACTGTTAAGAATAACTTAGGTCAATATACAGCTCTTCCATATACAGCAAAACCTGTTGCCGATTTTGCAAATGAAAATATGGCTTGGTATATTATACAGGAATGCTTAAGACTAATGATAGATGAGAATTTGAATCCAATAGGTGATAATTTTTATGATAAACAAAAATTACCTTCGGATGTACTTAAAATATATAAAAGGATTGTCGAGGATAAAGTAGATAAAAGTTAAATATTAATTTATTCTCCACCGTGGCAGGTGGTCAGTAAAAACAACACGCCGTGGTCGGTGTTTTCTTCCACCGGCCACACGAGCTAAGGATTAGCTTCTATTCTGGTTTCACCAGCTATCTTAAGTTTATAGCCTGGAAAATCATTAAATAAATTCATCTCCCCACGATGAATTTTTCCGTACTCTTCCATCCATTCCCGATAAAATGAATAAAGTAAATCCCTTTTTGGGGCGAAGGAAGTACCAGTTGTGTCGTACCGGTATATCCTCCCATGTCTTTCTGCATCAGCTGCCGGCCATCGGTAGTATAAATGCTGAGACTTTGTACAGGGAAATATATTTTCAAATTGAGCGTATTGCCTTCCACGATCGTAGGGTAGATTTTTACCGGTGGCCGATCGGTGCCTTCCAGTAAAAAAGAAGCAGAATACACAAAGCGGTTATCTTTTTTTTCGATGCGGATACGGTAGAGGAAACTGCCGATATCCGTGGTATAATGTTTCAGGTTGTAAACGCCCTTGTCTGCCGCGGCTTCACCCGCTGTCTGGTAATTGATACCATCGGCACTGTACTCAACAATATAACGCCGGGTATCCTGCTCGTTCATGGCCGACCATTGTATCTCGTTATAACCGTTGAACCCTGCAGCACTAAAAAGCGTGATGCGGGCAGGTGCATATTGCTGCTCGCTTGCTTCAGGATGCGTATCATCTTTATTGGCAGTGATATTTTGCTGGCCGGATACGGTATAGCAAAAGGTGGAGAATACTGCAGATAATAGGGAGGCTTGCACCAGTTGTAGTAATTGATTACGCATGGTATAAGCTTTAATAAAGAGTATAACGCAAAGACAATGCCATTCGTAAAAGATTGTAAATCTGTTATAGAGGATTTCTTACGCTAAAAAGGCACCCAATGAGAGACTGCCGGACATATTGATTTTTTAAAATAATTTATATTACCTTTCTTTTACGCCGTGGTTACTGTACTGAACCGGCCAGGTATCTTCCACCCATCACAAGAACAAAATAACCGACAATGAAAAAAACAACCTGTAAACTTCTGTCTGGTAGTTTGGCCGTCCTTATGATAGCGGCTTATTTGATATCGTGTGATAACAAAAAAATGGTCCCGCAGGACAAGAAAATATCTGCGGATTCAACGACCACCACCACGGTAACAACTGCAGAAACCGAAAAAATGACTCCGGCTCCCCAAGTACTGGATACCGTAGAAGCTATTGACCGGAACTTTGCGCCCGGCCGCTATGCCTATAAAACTCCCAAAGGAAATTATTACACTTTTGATGTAAACAGTGATTCGGCCGGCAGTGCTGATGAGGAAAAGGAAATGACCATTACCGATGCCAGGGCTGTAGCAAACCCGCCCTGTAACCATGATGTGTTTGATGCAAGTAACAGGTTGGGCGTTAAAACAACATCATCCACTTCAGCCCTGGAAACAGATATGAATCCAAAGACAGTCTTTTCTCAACTGATGCGGGACGAAGCGAGCCTCATAGAACGTTTTACATTTCCACTCAACCAAAGAGAGCAGATAGAAAACCGAAACGTGGAATTTAAGAAAATATATATCTACACGTTTACACGGGAAGGCGATGAAGATTATCACCTGATAGTAGGAACTACAGCCAATCCGCGAACAGCCTTTATTTTTAATATTGAGATCAGCGGTAAGCCGCCCCATGCCGGCAGCGTTGGAAGGGCCAACATTGTAAAGGCCAGAAAAGATTTTGAAGATTGGTTTCAGATCAATGGCACCTGCCGTACCGGGTATGTAAACAATGACTGGCGTAGTCAACCAGTCCCTATCTGGATAAAGGGTAGTTTGTTTTATGATGAAGAGCATGGAAAGACATTTGCACGTAACGGTCCTCAAAACTGGCCCGGCATTAAATTAACCACTGCATGGGAAATTCACCCGGTAACATTTATTAAGTTTTATGATTAGGGGGGATCAAATAGCTTTTCCTCCCTGCCTGCTCCCTACCTACGCCATGGCTGAGCCCTATCTGCCCCCTATCTGCGCCCTACATAGTTCGACCGGGTTCCCCTTTTTTTGCATTATGTTAAATTCAAAAGTATTAAATCAGTAGAAGAGCAGATTTGTGACCGCCTTTCAAGATCGATCACAAAATCCGATCGCCATTTGTGACCGGTCACATTTGAACGAAGCAGGAACATAAAAAAAGATACAATTACTATTAGTTATCCTGCCGTGGTGCGTGTCTCTACAGCATGGTTTCAGCTGATCTATTTTTTAAACCCGATCCTTTCACGTTCTTCTCCCGATAGCTATCGGGACTTCATAAATAGATGAAAGCTGTATGTCATGGTCATTGATGCGCTCCTGTATTTGCCTGAGTTGTTCCTTTATATCGCCCTGTTGTAACAGGATCCGCCGGATCTCTGCAAAAGCCCGCATAATGGCAATGTTCATGTTGATGGCTTTGTCAGAATTCAGTATTCCGCTTAGCATGGCGACACCTTGCTCGGTAAAGGCGTAAGGCAAATACTTTCCTGTACGGTTTTGAGGCAATGTTTCCATCATCACAATTTGTGATCTCAAGATTTCAAACTCTCCAGGAGTTAGCTGAAACATGAAATCTTGGGGAAAGGTTCTCTTCCATCTGCCTACACTATTTCCGGTTTGGGCCTTTTGAGTGGTTGTGGCGGAGTGTGACTTATTGGAAGAGGCGGCCAATGAGGAAATGACTGCCGCATATATGAACACTGTAATGACCTGGTAGTCTTGTGGTAAAAAAAGTGGATATCCTTTCCACAAATTTTACTATATTTTTGTTAGGCTATGAGAGTCCCGATCATTCTGCTTTTCCTTTTTTCATTCTATTTTTCGAACGGCCAACTGGAAACAAAGAACTGGTTTCTTTACGACAATCATATTGCCGTTACGCCTTCCGGGGTAACTACAGGTCTTCCCCTTCCAGGCCCCGGGGTTTTTTCCACACCATACGGAAGCACTTCCATATCTGATGCAGGCGGTAATTTACTTTTCGCATCCAACGGTTCAACAATTATCGACCGGAACCTGGCAGTGATGCCGGCGTTGATCAATGTGAACTTTTTTGCCAGCACCGGAAAAAAACTGATACAAAAAATACCGGGAAGCAACCAATACTATTTATTTTATTGCACAGCAAATCCTCCCGGCACTGTCAATGTCCGCTGGACATTAAAGTATGCTATTGTTGATATGGCGTTGAACAGCGGCAACGGTGATGTGATAGTTTACAACCAGGTGATTGATACAAGCCTGTCGCCTTCTTTTACACTGGTGGCAGGAGCTAATCCGTCAGAAGCATGGTTGGTCACACATAAACATGCCACTGATTCTTTCTATACCTACCCGATCACTGCTGCAGGTCTTGGCAACACTGCAGTAAAAAGCAGGGCCGGAACCAATGCCACACTCAGCGATTATATTTTCAGGGAAATGAAAACTTCATTTGACGGAAAAATGATCGCTGCCAATGCTTATAGGGATTATTCCGGAATTTTTGCAACTACCTACGGGCTGATCGAAGTTTTTAATTTCAATGCCATCAACGGAACGCTTACACCAAGGGTACGTACCCGCAGAACATTCGGATATTTCTATACTTATTTTTCTTTTGAGTTTTCAACAGATAACCGTGTATTATATTCATGCCAGGTACAAAGGATCACAGGGATACAACCCTGCGGATTTGGTTTCGGGGCGGTAGGCCAATACAATCTTTGCTATTCAGATTCCATACTTTTTGAAAGATACAGCATGAGGGTGGCCAGCGATTTTCAGTTTTGCGGGCCCAACATCACCTGGGGCACTATACAGATGGGGGCCAACAAAAAAATTCATATGCCTTATTCAGGTACAACTGTTTCCAATATCAATACCCCCAACAGGATCGGCACTTCCTGCAATTATGTTTTTAATGCTTACCAGCTTCCTACTACTAATTCCACCTATTCTGCCGCCCCTACCTTTCATCATCAAATGATGGAAAAGGCCGTCAAGAACAATATCGTGTATGAAGGCGGTTGCCATCCCAACCCCATTACATTCAGGATCACCAACGATACGATCAGCAGCATCTCCTGGAATTTTGGCGACCCTGCCAGCCCCAATAATACTTCCACACTGCTTAGCCCTTCGCATGTATTTTCTTCGCCGGGTATTTACACAGTGACAGCACAACTCTATAACTCACAAAATGCATTAATTGAAACAGTCACTGAACTGGTGGAGATAAAAGATCCTGGCCGACGATTACTGTATGACTATCCCGATACCAGTTTTTGTTCCGGGGGTGTACTAAATATACACCTGCAGGTGGTCAACGGCATTTTTCATTGGTACCAGCTTTTTCCGGGGGGAGGCGGCCTGATGAACAGTACGATCTCAGACAGCATCCGTATCACTACTTCAGGCACATATTATGTGGAGATGCGGCAAAACGATTGCAACGGATGCATTATGCTTGACTCCATTCATGTCAGTGTTTTACCCAAACCAAGTTTTAGTCTTGGCCCCGATAGAAATTTATGCCAGGGAGATTCTATTTTGTTATCGGTAAATGATCCGGATGCAAGTTTTCTATGGAGCACCGGCGCCACTACCAGTAGTATCTGGGTCAACCAGGGCGGATTGTATTGGGTGCAGGCAGAGTATAATAATAACGGTTGCCCCACACGTGATTCAGTTATCATTACACAGGTACCCGGAGTTAATTTTTCGTTACCACCGGATACAACACTTTGTAATAACCAGACTTTATTGCTGAACCCCGGTGTTCCCAATGCCAATTACCTGTGGCAGAATGGATCCACCCAACCCACATTCCTTGTGACGATGCCCGGTACTTACTGGGTAAAAATAACTTCAGCCAATTCCTGTACTAAATCAGATACTATTATAGTAAGCTATATAAACGCACAACAGGTAAATCTTGGCGCCGATACCACTCTTTGTGCAGGCAGTTCATTACTGCTGCAGGCAAACATACCCAACGCACAATATTTATGGAGTACCGGCGCCAGCACTAACCAGATCACCGTTTTTCAATCGGGCACTTACTGGGTGAGAGTTAATAATGGATCGTGTACGGTATCAGACACTATCAATGTAACTTTTGCAGCACCGCCCCTTTTATTTTTGGGAAATGATACTACTCTTTGCAAAAATGATCAGTTGCTGCTGAACCCGGGTATCACCAATGCCAGTTACCTGTGGCAGGACGGGTCCACACAACCTGTGTTCAACGTAACACAGGCGGGTACTTACTGGCTGCGGGTAATTAAAAATTCCTGCGTGGTAAGAGATACAATTAATATCAACTATTATTCAGTGCCTGCAATTGATCTTGGTCCCGACACCCGTTTTTGCACCGGCGACAGCATCATGCTGAATGCCGGCCCGGGGTTCAATCAATATCTATGGAATAATGGGAAGAACACCCAACAGATCATTGTTAATGCACCCGGTTCTTATTCAGTAACAGCAACCACCGCAGATGGATGCAAATCCAGGGACACTGTAATTATAAATAGTCTTTACCCACTACCGGTTGTTGATCTTGGTTTCAATGGTCCTTTATGCATTGGCAACAACCAGGTGCTTGATGCAGGCGCGGGGTTCAGTCAATATCTATGGAGTACGGGCAACACTTCACAAACCATTACCGTAAACAACCCGGGATCGTATGCCGTGATGGTAACAGATCAAAACGGGTGCAGGGGATCTGATACAGCATGGGTCACTTCCCTGCTTCCTTCACCTGTGGGATTTCTTCCTCCTGACACTTCTGTATGTTCTTACGGAAGTATCAGTTTATTCCCATCAGCATCTTATAACCAATATTTGTGGAGTACGGGCAGTAATAATATTTCGATCAGCGTAACACAACCCGGCTCCTATTGGCTGCAAGTGCGGGATAATAATAATTGCACGGGGAGTGATACAATAAATGTCTCATTGAAAGATTGCATGCTGGGTGTTTATATACCCACCGCCTTTACACCCGGTAATGACGGTCGTAACGATATACTGAAGCCAATGGTATTTGGCAACATGCTCCAATATCATTTCACCGTGTATGATAGAGCCGGACAAGTTATGTTCAGTTCTTCCACACCGGGGCAAGGATGGGATGGTCGCAATAACGGGCAGTCACTCAACACTGCTGTTTTTGTTTGGGTATGCCGCTACCAATTAAGTGGAGAAGAAGTGAAACTGCAAAAAGGAACTGTTTTACTGATCAGGTAAATCATCTGGACTTTCTAAGCCGTGGTGCGTGTCGACACGCACCACGGCTTAGAATATGATCGAAGCAAATGTTCAATTATCCGCATCTTTAATGGCAGGCCTTCCATCTTCTTTTCGTAGCTGGTATTCTAATTTGAACGCCGACAGGTCAGGAACATGTTTTCGCTTTCGGTTCAATTCATATTGGTAAATAGCCTGGCCGACTTTATACAAAAACGGCCAGCCCACTGTTTCATATTCATATTTATTATCGTTCAGGATGCCATCGCTGTTGACATAAACGGTCACCGCCAGCATAAACTCTATGTTGTTTGTAAGATCAACCACATAAGATACATCTGTTAAACAACCATAGGCCCAGCCTACTTTATTAAATACACGTACGCCAGGTGGCATGTGATGACCTCCCTTCCGGAAAAAGAATTTTACATAACTGTCGTAATACGCAGCCGTATCATACTTGGGGAAATTGGTCTCCGAAGGATATTGAGATAAATAGCGGTAAAGGAAATCCTGGTCTTCCTTTGTCAACCGGAACCTTTTCGTTGCCGGCACCGAAAAAGGAAACAGCACAGACTGCAACAGTTGCTGCATATCTTCCAGCGGCAGGTTGTTGGCCCTGGTAAAATCAATGGGCTCATTGATAAGACTATCGTTAGCATCGAGATGGGCTTTGCCCATTTTATAGACCCGGCTGAAATCAAAAGAGTCTTTGTTCCAGGCTGCCGGCTGTTGCCAGATCAATGAACCGTTCCGGCTGATAAAACGGATAGGATTGGTATGCCGGTTCTGCTCGGTATTCATCCGCATAAACCGCCGGGTGATGCGGACCTCAGGATAACCCATTTCATGCAGGCGCCGGTTGATAGTTTCCTGCCCCACAAATTCATACATCCTGTTATAGGCATCATTATCGCTTATCAAAAAAGCTTTGCGTATGAATTGGGCAATAGAAGGCAGCTTGTACTCGGCCGTACTGTCTTCAACCATTTTGGTTTGTCCCGACCAGGCGCTGTCGAATTGCATGTACGTATCCATGTTCACGTCGACCTGGTCAAGCACATTTAGTTTTTCCAGCGATAAAAAAGCCAGCGGCATTTTAACCACGGAGGCAGGATTAAAATACCGGTGAGCATCTACATTATAATAATAGTTTTTAAAATTTGGTTGATTGTTCCTGTCCCGGTTGATCCTTGTATAAATAATTTGATAGCGGAATATTTCCGGCTGGCTCAATACGGCTTGCAACAAACTATCCGGTATTTTCGAAAAGATGTTTTTAAGTTTTTTATCCGTTTTCAATTGTGCTGCTGTGAAAAACGGGAAAAGAAAAAAGATAAGCCAAAGGATCTTATTTCGCATGAGATTGAAATTAGGGATTCATGCTTTTATTTCATGAAATATTTTCCCTTTGTAGGTAGTGCCCGGTTTTGATTTCACGCAAAGACCGCAAAGAGGCAAAGACCGCAATCCCGATAGCTATCGGGACGCCGTTGTTTCGCAGCGTTCGCTGCGAAAAATATTGAAACCAGGGCAATACACTTTTGTACTCAATTTGCAACTAACGATAGACCGGCATTACCTTCGGGTATCAGTTAGCAGCCATGTGGTATCATTTTCTCAATATCTTCTTCTTCGTTTTCCATACTCTATTCACCTTGTTCAATATCAGCGGCTGGGCCTTTTCCAAAACAAGGAAATGGCATTTGATCACGATGCTGCTCACAGCTTTTTCCTGGTTCTTTCTCGGTTCCTGGTTTGGCTGGGGTTATTGTGTTTGTACCGACTGGCACTGGCAGGTAAGAGAGGCCATGGGTATCCATGACAGATCCGATTCTTATATCCATTTCCTGTTGCTGAAATTAACGGGCAAAGATCTTGGTCCGACACTGGTAGATAATGCTACGCTTATTATTTTTCTTCTGTGCTTTGTGTTGAGTGTATGGCTCAATATAAGGGATTGGAAAAAACGAAAGCAGGGAAAATAATAAATATGCTCTTCGCCTGTTTTCAACTTATTCATAAACATCTTTCCTGTGGGCGATTGCAATAACCAAAATTCGCAGCACTTTATCCTCAATTTCATAAATAACCCTGTAATCACTTACCCGGATTCGCCAGGCATTTTTATAGCCCTTTAATTTTTTGCAGCCTGCCGGTCGTGGAACTGAAGACAATCCTGAAATATCTTCTATAATTTATTGTGAATAAAAGCCGGGAGAATAGCCAACTGCTTCCGGGCTGCTTTGGAAAGAAATACTTCGTAAACAGGCATTACTTTTTCTTTCTTTTTTTAAGGTAGACGGCAAGGGGGAGATAGCTTTCATTTTTATCTGCCTTCACCTTTTCATAAAGAGCTATATCTTCTTTCATTTCCAGTTCTTCAATAATAAATTTATATTCTTTGACAGAAAGCTGGACAGCAAGCTTTTTTCCTTTTTTATCTGTTACAAACTGGGGATTCAGTGTCATAATGCTTTTTATTACAGGCTGTGAAATTACAAATTATAGCTGATGTATACTTCGTCCTATTCAGTTCTTATTAAAAAGCAGTGTCTTAATTTGAATTTTCAAAATGAGTCACTACCAGATTCTTTCGTGGATCCGGCTCAATTTATGATTACTTAACTTCAGGATAACCCGGTAGCTATCGGGACTCTGCGTGAAAACAAAAAAGGTTGTTATGAAAGTTATTGCAAAATGGTTATTGATCCCCGGCTTTATCTTCTTTTTATTTGTATCCAAACAAGACAGTTCAGCACAAATTCCCTGGCACCCCCTCGAAAAAGACCTGGATATGCTGATCAAAGAGATCGGTAAAGCAAGGATCGTTTTATTGGGAGAATCAACACATGGTACCCATGAATTTTATGAATGGAGAGCTGCGATAACAAAAAAATTAATTGAAGAAAAAGGGTTTGATCTTATCGCCATTGAAGGAGATTGGGTGGATTCCCGGAAAGTGGATCAATTTATCAAAGGACCACAACAGGACAGCTCATCGGTCATTGAATTATTAAAACAATATGACCGCTGGCCTTCCTCCATGTGGGGAAATTATGAAATGGCAGGGCTTGTTCAATGGCTGAACGGCTATAACCAAACAAGGGTCAGCAAAAATAAGATCGGTTTCTATGGCCTGGATGTATACAGTTTTTGGGAATGGACGAACCAGGATATTCCTGTACAGGATAGTTTGCTGCAAAATGCCTTACAACAAGTCAGGGAAAATTTTGCCGGTTATAACAATGATGCAATGAAGTATGCAGAGGCTGTTCGTAAAACAAATGCCAACTACAGTGCATCAACCCAAAATTTGTGGAGTATTGTACAAAAAGATATTGAACAGCAGCCAAAAGATGAAGCCCGGTTTGTATGGCAGCAACAGGCTTTGCTGGCATTGCAGGGTGAACGGTATTTCCGGACGATGGTAAGTGACCGTGTACAATCATGGGATATCCGGGAGAACTATATGGCAGAGACCATACAACGTTTGCTGGACTTTTATGGCAGCCATTCAAAAGTGATCATCTGGATGCATAACGGTCATGCAGGTGATGCACATTTTTCTCAAATGGCTGAAGCGGGCAATACCAGCGTTGGAGAAATATTGAAAAAGCAAATGGGGGATCATAGAACTTTCAGTATTGGTTTTGGTACCAATAAAGGATGGGTACTGGCGGGCTATTACTGGAATGCACCGTTGATAAAAATTGAAGTGCCGGCAGCGAGAACAGGAAGCTGGGAAAATATCCTTCATGAATCGGGACCGGGGAATAAGATCATTTTATCCCGGGAGCTTAAAAATAATAAAGCAATGAATCGATGGATCGCCATACGATCGATCGGCGCTGCCAATAATACCATTTACGGTACAGCCATCATCCCTAAACGTTTTGATGCATTCGTTTATATTGATTCAACTTCTGCAATACGGCCTGTTAAAAATTCACCCTAATGCAACCAGGGTTATACATTAACGAGTTTTTGGTCCCGTCCCGGTTGATAAACCTTATCGGTTTTTAGGCTTTTGCAACCTCCGGTACAGGAATAAACCAACAGGTATCGGCAGCCAGAATGAAAGGGCCCGGTACAGCAGTGTAACAACCGCGGCCACAGCAAACGGCACCCCGAAATGCACATAAAAGAAGGTCATACTGCCTTCGTAAAGGACCAATGCCCCGGGGAGAAAGGGTAATAAGGAAATGATCTTCGTCAGTACAAACCCAATAAGCACGGAAAGAAATGTTATATGCACGCCAAGCCCCTGGAATAACGCAAATAACGTGATGGCATCCGAAAGAAAAACACAGCAATGAAAAAGGATCGTTACAAAAACTAAAACAGGATGCTCCCGGTATACCCGCCAGGGATTTTTGATATCTCCAAAAGGAATTTTTTTAAACTTATGGATGCGCTTTTCCAGAAACCGGATATGTGATAATTTTTTAAGCAATAAAACAACCGTCTTCCCTCTCCCCAGCAACCCGATCAATATAGCGAACAATACAAAGGCAGCGATCCCGGCTAAAAAAATGATTATATAATACAGGGGTATTCCCTTTAAAAAAAAACAGGTGAAAAGAAGGATAAGAATAATGCCGACAACCGCCGTATAATAGGTGAGCAATTCAAAGAACAGTAAAGAAAAGGCGCTTGGTTTGCCAACCCCTCTCTTCTTCAAAAAATTAAAAAAATAAATATTACCGCTCAGGTTGACACTGGGGATCGTTTGATTAATGAACAGTGTCACGATGCTTGCCTGGAACAACTTCATGATACGGATATCAGACCGCTTCGCAAAGACCCTGAGTAAGCTCCGCCAGATGATCGAGTTAAAAAGATAGGTGCCGAATTGTGCAGCAAAAGCCAGCGCCAGCCAGGCCGGGTGTACTTTTACAAAGAGTTTTATGTCCCCCTTGATCTCTGCGAAGTAATAGACAGCAAAACCAAAAATGAGGATCACAAAAACATAGAAAAATATCTTTGACCTGGAGAAAGATAATTCTTGCCCTTTGCCCGCTGTCCTTTTGGTCTTCATGATGATCAGTTACCGGGGGTTTTAACAACGGGTGTTTTCTTCATATCTGCGTTGACAAGTGCGATCAGCTTTTGTAGATTCATATCAATTTCATTCACCTGTTTTTCTACATCCCCATACCCGGGTACGAACCCGCTTGCCGTCAGGTCCAGGCCCTTTAATAATTCTTCGGAATAGATGATGGTCGTTTCTCCTCCCCGTTCGATCTTTTTTATATGAACACTGTCAACCCGGTATTCATACTTTCCATTGTTAACCGCCAGTTCAAGGATATATTCAAGTTCTTTTATGATTGGATAAGGTGAGGCAAGTTTTATGCTGCCCTTTGCAGCAATTATCCCTTTTTCCTTATTGTCTGTAACCATTGAATCCTCTTTCACATTGTTGAATATGGCATTCCTTGCTCTTACAAACAATTCTTCCTTATTTACAGCGTCAAGTTTTACAGTTCCTTTGTAAAGGATCCTGTTTGAATCAATATGTATGGTTTGTCCTGAAGTACCCGCCGGTATCAGCAAAAACAATATTACCCGTTTTATAAATTTCATTTACTTTAAAATTGAAACCCAAAGTTTATCAATGCTAAATTTTTTTCTTCTTTCGAATACATAAGCGAAGCGCCGATCACCAACCGGTTCAAAGGCGCTATCACGATGCCCCATCCATAACCATCGTGCCATAGTGTTGATCGTTCATGATCTGCCCACACCCTGCCTATATCATTAAATACAAGAAAACAAAAAGATCCCCGGAACAAACCGAAATTAAAATCATTCCAGATGAATCTCAGTTCGGAATTGTTGTAGAGCCTGCTGCGACCGGCAAAACGGTCTATACGAAATCCTCTCAGGTTTTGTTTGAATCCCAGGTATTGGGCTTGTTCCAGTTCATAATTTCCTGTTATATGGCTTGCTCCAAAATTGGTTGCTATCACCACATGCTTTTTAGAAATAAAGTCTGTATACAGTGAAAGGTTGCCCCCGGTTTCGGTAACCGGGTTACTAAAATTATTTAATCCTGCTAATGAGCGGCCGTAAATATACAGGTCAATGCCTCTTGTGGGTATCAGCTTATCATTTTTTGTATTGATCTCAAGTCCAAGTTCGCCGCCTGCAAAAGATTTGCCTGCGTATTTTTCTTTGGACATGCCCCCATCCGGGTAGACCGTGGAAACATACCTGTTCTCATTTTCCTTCCTTCTTAATTTGAAATATTGAAAAACCGGTCCATACTTGATTTGCAACCATGGATTAATGCTGTCATGCGCCATAACAGAAACATTCACCAGGTCGTAGCGGGCAAAATAATATTTATGCTCCCCCGGTTTTGTTTTATCATACACTGTATTATTCCCGCTTCCGAAGAAACGGGTTCGGCTGGTTGGTAGTTTTGCATCGCTGCGGACCAGGAGATCAGTTTTACCAAATAGTTTGACAAAATCCACATTGTATTTTATATGGTACGATGAAGAATTAATTGCCTTATTTACCGCAAACAAATGGCTCATGCTGTAGGGTTCTTTTCTGAAACCCTGCTTTACTATTTTGAATTTAGGACCAATGAAAAGCCCTCCATCAGGAGAATATTCAAGAGATATTCCCAGCGAGTTTCTATCATAAAGGAATCCTATCCTTGTGAAGTTATTGTTCTGGGGATCATTTGATATTTTTTTGCGGATGCTTTTATCTCCCGAAAAAATATTTTGTTCAAAATTTACATCATAAGCCAGCAGTTTGCGGCCATTGCCATTATTGATAAATTCATCATTCCCCGGTCCACCGATCAGCCTGATCTTAATTTTAGATCCTCCGCCCTGTATCACAAACTTATCATCTCCTTCCAGCCCATAGATCCTGATCTCCCGGGTAATAGCAGGATCAAAAGTTCGTTCATACAATTTTGAAGAACTATTTCCTGAGCTGTCGGTTTTATTTACAAGCACAGAAACTGTTCCGTTCTCTTTTTTTGAAATAGTGAATTTTTCCTGTTTGTTAGATCCGGTTATAGAAACCGTTTTTGCCAGGAACCTGTAATATCTCATCATCTCATCCTTAAAGTATTGACGTCTTTTTTTAAGAGTGTTTATGATCTTCTCTGCGGAATATTTTTGAATTTCTGCAGGTTGTTTGTGTAAAGCGGATTCGATAACAGGATCGGTCATTGAATTTAAAAACTCATCGATCTGCCTGCTCCATTCATCTTCTGGTAAGCTGGTTAAAAAGAAACGGTCAAAATTCCGTGCCGGCTTGTTGAAGGTGCGGATGTCTTTTGCTTTTTCCCTGAATCCCTGCGTTTCCGGAACAAGGTTTTTACCGCTTACTATTTTTGCCAATATGCCCTGGCCTGAATAGAAGGCCTGGTCCCGGTCATTGGGTACAGGGCGATAAATTTTGCCTTCTGCTGAATCAATACCAAACCATTCCCATTGGGCTTCATGCCGGTCAAAATCCATAACAAAATTATCCAGCAACCGGGCACGAAGAAGAGCTGATTGGTCAACTCTATTATTATTGTCATTTATCAATTTATAAATTAATTCTCTTGTACTCAGGGGTTCTTCTTTTTTGCCCGCAGTGATGAGCGAAGGATTGCTTTCCCCTGCAACTAATGCAGGTTCTTTTTCTTCCATGAATACTAAAAAGTTTTTGAATTTGGAACGGAACTCCCCTAATGCAGGATCATCGGGTATATACACTAATGTATTCTTTAAAAAAGGTACATGGGCAGCGTTGGAAAGAGTTCCCATTGACAATATCCCGTAGGGGTAAGCAGCAGATACTCCATCCTTCACTATTTTTTTTATTGTTGCCGTTTTTTGTAAACCGGGTGGAATGGCATTCCCCGGAAATTTTTCTACAGTACGAAGGGTCCATTGTTTTCCCGTACTGTCTTCAACGCGGAGTGTTATTGTTTCTTTGCCCCCACCCAATTTTTTAGGAGTTAATCCACCATATGCAGTGCTTAAATTAAGAACCGGCACTTCAACAGGTTCAATCCACTCCCTGCGGTAATTTTTCCCTACCAAAAATTTTTTGAAACCATTGCCTCTTAACTGTGGATCAGCGGCAACTTTAATAAATGCGTGAAAGGTCGTGTCCCCATTCGACCCCTGCGCCAGGGAGTCAAGCGAAAACAAGAGAAATAAAACCTTAAATAATCCTCTTGAAAAAAAGTTGTTCACGAGAATAGTTGAGAGCCTCTATGCTTTTAAAAAGGCCTCACCGTACAAAAATATAATATTATGCCAAATTCGTCCACCCTCCCGGCTGTTCTCAAAAAACAACCCCGACGTTATAGCCGGGGTTGCTGTACTCACCAACCACTTCCCGTTTCTATTTAATATTGTTTTCCAGTTTATCGAATGATTCATTCCATCCCTGGATACACATTTCACGCATTATAGGCGGTACACCTTCATGCTGCAGCGTGAGTTTGGTGGCCCCGTCTGCTTCTCCCATCTTAACCGTGATCAGCAATTCCCTGGGCCAGTTGCCCGGCATTCCATAATCGGAGGCATTCCTGATATTTCCCTGCTCATCAGAGAAACTATCGGTAACCACTAATTTTTTTTCAGGAACAAATTCTTTTACCACACCGGTTGCCCAGTATTCCTTGCCATCGGGGCCCCGCATACAACTATGATATTTACCACCCACTTTTGCTTCCATTTTACTGAAAGGACAGGTATAACCCTTGGGCCCCCACCATTTTTTAAAGTATTCAGGTTCTGTCCATGCCTGCCACATTTTACTGACCGGCAGATCAAAGACCCTGTTTATTATGATCTCGTTTTGGAAAGCAAAATCCTGCTGTTTTTTTTCCTCTTTGTTTTTTACTGTTGTTTCCATTTGAAATTTATTTTGAGGTAAACAATTATTTTAAAGACATCCTACCTGATATTTTTTTGAAGTTTATCAAGCGATTGATTCCAGTTCCGGATACATTCGTAACGCATTTCATCCGGTATGCCTTCATGCCGCAGCCTGAGCCTTGTTGAACCATCTGCTTCTTGCATCGTAACAGTGATCAGTAATTCCCCCGGCGTTCCATACCCTGAAGCGGGCTTGGTATTTCCTTTCTCATCGGAGAAATGGTCTGAAACAACTAATTTTTTTTCAGGAACAAATTCTTTGACCACACCGGTTGAAGAGAATTCTTTGCCAAAGGGGCCCTGCATACGATTAAGATATTTACCACCCACTCTTGCTTCCATTTCACTGAAAGAACAAATAAAATTATCAGGCCCCCACCATTTTTTAAAGTATTCGGGTTCTGTCCATGCCTGCCACATTTTGCTGACCGCCAGATCAAAAACCCTGTTTATAACAATCTCGTTTTGTAAACCAAACCCCGGCTGCTTTTTATTTTGTTTTGTTTTTGCAATTGTTTCCATGTAACCTGATTTTGAGATGAATGATCATGCAATAGGTCACCCCGCAGGGAAAACCGTAACAGGCATTTCTCCCAAATAGTATGCCTCTCTCTTTTTCTTTTATTTTTTGATAGTGGATCAGTTTCACGCAGAGTGCGCAGAGAACGCAGAGAATATGGGTTTTAACCCTCAGCGAACTCAGCGACCTCAGCGTGAACCTTTTCAAACCCGATAGCTATCGGGTGACCCAGCACTTATTTTTTGTAAAGCGACCGGCAAGTGGGGAGTTTTTGTCCCCGGTCATGGTATAAAAATCCACTACGGCCCGGCAGGCCGTATAATCTGCGAATTATGCAACAGCTGGTCAGAATAATGTAATACTACCGTCAGCGAACTACCTCATCTTGTAGGGTCAGGCCGGATCATTGGCTGATATAAGATAAAACGATAAAAAAAATGACCAATCAAAAACAATTCGGGGTGTGGATGGATACTCATCATGCCACCGTAGTAGGAAGCGAAAATACCGGTGTCTTAACAGTGCTGGCTCATATCAACGGGGAAGAAGTTTCTCCCAGTCCCAGTAATAAGAATGAGAACCACCAGAAAAAAATGTTGCAGGCAAAATTTTTTAAAGAAATAAGTTCACACCTGCAAAACGCCACGCACCTGCATGCAACGGGTACGGGACAGGTGCAGGAACAGTTTATTCATTACCTGGCAGAGACAGCCCAGTTTAAAAACACGAAGACGGAAGAATCCACTGCTAATAAGATGAGCGATGAGAACCTGGTAAAATATTTTTCAGATAAACTTATTTAGCGGGTAGCATCTCAATGGACAAATATCTGTGTGTAGTAAATGATCCCGCGCCGGTCAGTGGCCGTGCCAATACCAATATATTTATAGTCACCCAGTATATTTTTCCGGTGACCCCTGGAGTTTTGCCACATGGCAACAACTTCTTTCCCGGTTTCGGGGCCATAAGCAACATTCTCCGCCATCCCGTGAAAAGGACTTACCAGTTTCTCTGCTTCTGATTCCCTTTTGTCAAAGCCTGCATGACCAAAATCACAGCGACCGCTTGCCATATCCTCACTATGCCTGCGGGCGATCGCATTCAGGTCATTTCGCATTAACAATGCCGGCTTTCCCTCGGACCGGCGGAATTGGTTCGTATATTTTAGTATGTCATCGGTCAACCCTTCCCTGACCGGAACCGAAGAACTAAGCAGCAACAGTAAACCCGTTATAAAAAAATTAAAGGAAGAACGACGGATAAAAGAATGGATGTTTAACATAGGTTGGAATTTCGTTATTCACTGGCAAGTTTTATACCAGTAAGGTCGAAAATTTTAATTTTCATTCTATATTAACGTCAGTTTGTATCTCATTTGTATCCGCCTGCATTTGTTTCATTACAGCTGCTGATACGCCGATCTACTTTTTAAACCCGATCCTTTCACGTTCTTCTCCCGATAGCTATCGGGACTTCATAAATAGATGAAAGCTGTATATCATGATCATCAATGCGGTCCTGTATTTGCCTGAGTTGTTCCTTTATATCGCCCTGTTGTAAAAGGATCCGTCTGATTTCTACAAAAGCCCGCATAATCGAAATATTCATGTTGATGGCTTTGTCAGAATTCAGAATGCCGCTCAACATTGCTACACCTTGTTCGGTAAAGGCATAAGGAGGATATTTAGAATACTTACCACGCCATTTCTCAAAGGTCACAAATTGTGACCTTTGAGCCGGGATCGGGGATGCGGTCACAATTTGTGAGCGGATGGATTCCCACTCCTGATGGTTAAGACGAAACATGAAATCTCCGGGAAAACGTCCGATATTTCGTTTTACAGCTTGGTTCAATACTTTGGTTTCTACTTCATAAAGAGAAGCAAGATCGAAGTCAAGTAAAACTCTTTCGCCTCTTATTTCATAAATGCGGTTTTGGATACTGCGGATGATCTGCATAAAAATGGTTCACTTAAAAGCAAAATACTATTCCAATCAGCATTCTTCCTGATGTTTTCACCGGTATTTCGGGGAAAAAATGGAAACCTGCCTATAATTTATACAGATGGTTGTCAACGCTGGAATTCGTCGTAAATTAGTTTTGTGCAAAACTACATAAACCAGTTGCTTGCAGATATTTCTTACGCCACAGAAAACATAAGCCTGCCTTTTGTTGAAAAGCAATTGGAGTTACATGACTGGATATCTGAAGAAGAGGAAGACAAAACCGCTCCTGTTCGCAACCTGGAAGAGTGGACCGGTGTCAGTAAAGACATGCTGCCACCACAAGAAATGTTAAGCGATGAACAGTTGCAGCAACTTTTAAAAGCATTAAATAAAATGTTGGACGCCTATAACTGGTCATTTGTGATGCAGACTACAGTCCCTGATCGTTTTCAATATACCGCTATCCGGGATAACTTCAACCAACCTGCCAAAGTAAAACAATGGCATATGGGTTTTTTTGAAATTTGTAGGCCGGGTACAGAACATGGCAAATGTGCATTAGGTGAATATTGCCAGTGTGCATTTTTTGCGGAACTGTTCAAAGACATGATTGATGAAGACCTGACACCGGAAGAAGAAAGGGCAAGGGCCCTGGAGATCGAACTCAAACATATCAAAAGAAAATACGGTGATGACTGGATGAAATATTATCCTTATCATCTCGATCCGACTATGATGATGAAAACGGCGATTCGTACAATTATGGGTTTGGAGATTTTGAAGATGAGAACGACGAAGAAAATGATAACTGGTGGCGTAGTTAAAAAACAAATGCAGCATGGATCAGTAAACATGAATTTGATTATTTCCCCACGATCTGCGTCTCGGCATAAACAACTATCTCCGGTTTCTCTTTGTACAAAATTATTTTACCGGTAATGCAAACATCTTTGTCTTTATAAAAAACTTCTGGTGGATTTTTAAATTTTTCCCTTGCGTCGCCCCATATCAGGATGGTGAGCGGGGCATTGGGATAAGCACCACCTGCATTTAAAAGAGTTGGGGCACCTTTGCTCCGGTCAAGATAGATACCTCCGTATATTTTAGTACAAACCGTTACCGAATCACCAACATGCTGGCTCAAAGAATCAATGCTTATTTCTTTTTGTGCCTGTACTGCAGAAACAAAAAATAAACTTGCGATAGCTATTAATATTTTTTTCATACAGCTTATGTGGCAGCGGAGGCGGAGTGATCTCATCTCCAGTTTTTTAAAAGCCAGTAATAAATAGCCCTGCGCTGAGTAGCCCAGAGCACACATCGTTTCATGAGACGGAAAGATAAACATTTGGATGCAGATCATGAAAAGCAGAGCGCATAATTGGTTTCCCGCAGATCTCGCTGATCAAATACACGCAGATTTCGCAGAAGGTTAGTGTGTTAATCTGCGCAATCAGCGAGAAAATCTGCAGAATCTGCGGGAAAATATTATTATCAAATTCAATGGGACAGCATTTGAAAAGTAGATAGTGTCATAGTTTGATTTTTCTTGTACTTTAGATAAAATACCAGACCGATATGTTTACAAAATATTTTATCATTTCTGTCACAGGTTTGTTTTTAGCATTGCCTGCTTACAGCCAGGCGAACCGGGTAAAGAATGACGGGAAGATCGAAGTTGTTTTTATGCAATTAAATGATGTGTATGAGATATCACCTCTTGATCATGGAAAAATTGGCGGGATGGCCCGGGTAGCTACAGTACGCAAGGAGCTCCTGAAATATAATCCGCGGACCTATACCATATTAGCCGGAGATTTTCTGTCGCCCTCCGCAATGGGTACGATCGTATTGGATACGCCTGCAAAGAAAAAAATCGCCGGGTTGCAGATGGTGGATGCTATGAATGCCGCGGGCATTGACCTTGTTACATTCGGCAATCATGAATTTGACATTAAGCCGGCAGAATTAACAGCATCCATCAACCAGTCTGATTTTGACTGGATCAGTTCCAATGTAAAATATAATGACAGCACGACGGTAAAAAGATTCAGCAAGACAAAAAATAACAAGACGACTCCCATACCGATCACGAAAATCCTTTCCTTCAAAGACGGCGATGGAACAACGGTTAAAATAGGCCTGTTTGGTTTAACGATAGTAACATCGGGGCCTAACAGGTATGAGGCCTACGAGGATTATTACATGGCAGCGGGGAATGCAATAAAAGAATTAAAAGGCAAATGTGATCTTATTGTGGCTGTCACTCACCTGGAAATAGGCATGGATAAGATCCTTGCGCAAAGGTTCCCCGAAATAAAATTGATCATCGGTGGTCATGAGCATGTGAATTCTTATACTACGATCGGGAAAACCATTATTGCAAAAGCCGATGCCAATGCCAAAACTGCTTATATACATTCTCTCTTGTATAATACGGTTTCAAAGAAGCTCTCCATAAAGTCAAGGCTGCTGGTGATCAATAATGCGATAGAAGATGATTCCATAGCGAAGCAAGTAGTGAGTAAATGGAATAATACTGCGCAAAATTTTTTGATCAACCAGGGATTTAAACCCTGTGATATCCTGGACAGCCTTTCAGAAACACTGGATGGCAGGGAGATCAGTATCCGCACGGGTCAAACCAACCTTGGTAAACTGATCGGCGAATCCATGTCGGAAGCATTGGCAATTCCTGCTGATTGCAGCATTTATAACAGCGGTTCGGTGAGAATAGATGATGTGCTGACAGGGTATATAACACAGTATGATATTTTCAGGGTGCTTCCTTTCGAAAATAAAATTGTTGTAAAGGAATTGCAGGGATTTATAATTGATTCATTGCTGAAGAATAATCCAAAGAGGATTTATGACGGAAGTTTTCTTCAGTATTCAGGAATAAAAAAAGAAGATACTGTATTCTCCATACATGGAAGATCCTTATATAAAGATACCAGCTGGTATAGGGTCGCCATGAGTGATTACCTGGCACTGGGATATCAAACCGGGCTTGAGTTCATTGGAAAAATAAAACCGGCAGCCAATCTGTCGCCACAACTTAGTATCCCTAAAAACGATGTCCGGTTGGCCCTGATGAAGAAGTTTAAAAGTAAAAGGCCATCCTCGTTCAAAGGATGGCCGGTCAATAATGCTATAATACCTTGTTATTAAAAAGGGTAGACACCGGTAATTAAGTCCAGGCTTTTTTCCTCTGTATTACAGTAAATCAGTAAATTTATAAGGCGAATAATTTTATTACCATTAAACCTTATTATCATGTTACCGCAATCAAAACGCCGGAGACTTTTCTCTGCAATGGTCCTGGCAACCTTCAGCCTTTTATTGTTTTGTTTTATCGCCTGCAACAACCACAAACCAAAAGACAAGGGCGGAGACGGGGACATCGTCAAAGACAGCTTATCGTTAAACGATACCAGTATTGTAACCGTTGCTGCCCTCTTGCCTTCCGCCGATGGAAAAACACTGAATGTTATTTTTAATGAAAAAGAACAGGTGTTCACGATCTCGAAAGAAGAAAAAACTTTCGCTGAGTTCAATCGCAGTTTTGAAGATGCATTAAAATCGAAATCACCAATCAAGATCGTCAGTGATCCCCGCAAAGGAAACTTCAGTATGGTCACTCAACCTTCCGCCAAAGAACTGGAAATATTCCGGGACTACCGGAAAGAAATGTTGCCAGGTGACAGCGCAAGGCGTATTGATATTGCCAGGATCGATACGGCCAATTTCAATAAAGTGGATCAATACCTGAAATGGCCGGCGTTCAGATTATGTGCCAACGTAGTGCCGGATTATGCAACGGCCAAACAGATATTTGATTATTGCGCCGCGCAGTCCTGCCATATTGTTGGCCCGCACCAGGTCAACCCTTGTATTCCATTTCAGTATGTGATCGATGGTTGTTATGCACGGGCACATAAGATGCGCTGGATCATCGAAAAACATTTTGGGTATTGCAGTGAAAAAGTTTTCAGTTTTGCCAACCAGGGTGGTCATCAACTGGCAGTGAACGCTGCTAAATGGGGAGGTTGCTGCGTTCAATGGTGGTTTCATGTTACCCCCTTGATACGGGTAAGAGCGAATTTCGGAAAGTTCGTTCTAACATTAGCCTATGTGATAGATCCCGGTATGTTTAATCAACCTGTGTTGTTGTCCACATGGTTGCAGGCACAGGAAAACCTTGCCTGCTATAACAATGCACACGTGGATTTTTACAGCATTCAGCCTTCATCGGCGTATTTACCTACATACCCAACCGGTGCGCCATTTACAACTGATCCGAACTATGCACAAACCGATGCCACATTGATAAACTATGCCAATGGGCATACCTGTAATTAGTACAAACATAAAAATGAACACACTAAAATATATGATCAAGTCAGCCTGTTGCGTCAGCAGGCTGACTTTTATTGTAATTTCAGTTTTGTTTGCAAATAATATGATGGCAGCAAATAATATCCCTCCGCAAGATTCATTAAGCCGGACCATGACCGTGGCCAAAGTGTATGAAGAAAAATACAGTGAGCCTGGGTCCACACAGGTTACTTTTTATGAGTCGGCCCGTTTTTATAAAATTCTGAAAAGTAACCCGCATTATAAGGCGTATATCAGTTTGCTTAAGGAAGCCATAAAAAAACAAAAACCTGTTTGTGTCCGTTTTACAAAATCCAATGGCGATATCATTGATTCTGTCAGCAGGATCAAAAGATCTCCTTCCCGGTAATATTCAGTTGTGTTGGTTGTTCAAAAAAAACAGGGCCTTCTTTCAAAAGCCCTGGTAGTTTAAAACGAAATTGATAAAAATGATTTGATACCCGCCTGCTGGTATTCATTTACTGAACAACGATCTTATTGGTCACATTTACTCTGTTTATTTCACTGCTAACCCGAAGCAGGTAAGTTCCACTCACCGATAACTCGGGAAACTTGAATGATTCTATTTGGTTATCGCTGCTGATGGTTATTTCTTTTGAGCTGATCAGCTTGCCATCCATATCCAACAACTGCACCTGGTATTTGCCTGCCGGTTGTTTGGAAAAAGATAAGTTGACCAGTCCGTTGGTAACGGGGTTGGGGTAAACAGCAATACCATTGTTTGTCAGGATCTCGTCTTGCTGGCCCTTCTTAGTCAGAGTTTCTTCAGGTTTGGTCTCAGGTTTTGTTTCTTCCGGATCTTCATTTTTCTTTTTCTTCTCTTTCTTATTCTTGTCAAAAGCAAGATTGCCATTGGCAAGATCAGAAGCGTTGAACACATCGGCGCTGGTAGAAACTTTTTCTGCCTGCAGTGTATTCAGAA
>DATHDV010000139.1:0-13572 GCA_035318845.1 Chitinophagaceae bacterium | reverse complement strand
TTTTTTACACAATCAGCTACTGTATTGAAAACAGGTTTATCCAGGTGCCTGGTTTCGCCTTTGCCGGGAGTAACGCCACCAACGACATTAGTTCCGTATTCTTTCATTTTCGTAGCATGAAAAGTACCTTCCGTTCCCGTGAAGCCCTGCATTAAGATCTTTGAATTTTTATTGACAAGAATACTCATGAAAACTTTTTAATCCCGATAGCTATCGGGAGACGCAAAAGTAAGGGATTTAGGAATTTTGGAAAGGAGGATTGGGAAATTGCTTCTAAACTTCGGTCTTTTACTATCATTTACATATCTCCGTTTCTAGGAACCTAACTTTCTAATTCCTTATTCATTATTTCTTATTTTTTATTCCTATTGATATCCCCAGGTACAACTGCCCCAATGGCTTTGCCATTGTGCTTTTGGGTCGGTAGTGGCCCGGATCATTTTAACGGTGCTCACCATCCAGGTGCCGGATTTTTTTAAACGGAAACTGACAACGCCATCAGCATCCGTCAGTAATTCTTCCTTTATTGTTTTACCATTTTCCTTATACCAGATCTTTATAAGCTGCTCGGGTAAGGGGTTATTATTAAAAAAAACTTTGAAAAACATTTTTTGCCTGTCCGGTATTAATAAGGGATGATTGAGCGGTACGATATCGAGCGGCAATTCTGTTTGCCGCATGAAAGAGCTATCATATTTTTTCCCGACCTGGATGATCGTCTTTGCACTTCGTTGGTAAACCTCATGACCGGAACTGTCTGTTTCATTATGATCCCTGCGGTATTCAATCGCATTTCTCAAACCATCTTCTTCGAGATAAGCATTGAATTTAGAAGCTTCAAGGCTGATATAAGAATTAGTGGAATTAAATATGATCATACAGGAGCCTTCTTCCATTTCCGGGGTGAACTTTATGATCAATGAATCGCCTTCCTTCCAGTAATCAGTTACAAGTTGTGCTTTGCCTTTTTTGTTCCAAATCCCAAGCGACGCAACTTTCGAACTATCGCCATTCCAGTTTTCTCCATTAAAATCTTCACCCACCATCAATTTGATGACAGCAGTATCACCGATCTTATAAATGAATTTATCCGGCTGCAGCCAGAACTCATGTGCGGATATACTGATAAAACAAAAAAGAAAAAATAAAGTGATGGTCTTCTTCATGAAGAAACTATTTTTCATCATCGGGCGGAGGCACAAGGGTGGGGGCGTCTTTGTCAAGCAATTTATCCATATTACGGTCATTGGCGATCTTACCGGTTTCTTCCAGCATCCGCATGTCTTTGGCGTCTTTTAAAAATTCGGAAGCAAAAATAAAATCATTCAGCCGTTTATTTTTACTGAAGATTATTTCTTTGTTATTGCCTTCCCATTCTTTATTGCCCTTGTACATGTACAGGATATAATCGCCTGTTTCCATTACGCTGTTCATGTCATGGGTATTGACAACGGTGGTGATATTATATTCAATGGTTATTTCTTTGATCAGCCTGTCAATAACCAATGAAGTTTGCGGGTCGAGACCTGAATTCGGCTCATCACAAAAAAGATACTTGGGATTCAATACGATCGCCCTGGCGATGCCCACCCGTTTCTTCATGCCTCCGCTGAGTTCGGCGGGGAATTTTTTATTCGTGTCTACCAGGTTTACCCTTGCCAGCACTTCATTCACCCGGTCCAGTTTTTTCCGGTGCGACCATTTCGTGAACATATTCAGGGGGAACATGATATTCTGTTCTACAGTAAGACTGTCAAATAAAGCCGAACCCTGGAACAACATGCCTATCTCTTTTCTTATCTCGGTCTTATCGTCCCCGTCCATAGCAGTAAAATCCTGGCCGCCGTACAACACATGACCTTCGTCGGGACTAAATAAACCCACCATGCATTTCATGAGCACTGTTTTGCCGCTACCGCTTGTTCCGATGATCAGGTTGCATTGTCCTGCTTTCATGACAGCGCTGACATCCTGTATCACCGTTTTGTCGCCAAATTTTTTCGAAATATTTTTTATTTCAATCATAAAAATTATTGTGCTGAGGGCAATAGTAATGCTGATAATAAATAATCAGCGAATAAAATCAGGATACAACTTACCACTACCGCCTTCGTACTGGCCCTGCCGATCTCCAATGCCCCACCTTTTACATAATAACCATAAAATGCAGGTACACTTGAAATGATAAAGGCAAATACATAAGATTTGATCAAAGCAAAAATTACATTGAAGGGTACAAAAAATTCCAGCAGGCCTTTATCATAGATATTGCCTGAAAGGATACCCGAAGCCACTCCTGCCAACCTTCCTCCCCAGATACCAAGCAGCATAGCAATGACAACCAGCAAGGGTATCATTAACAGGGCAGCCACCACTTTTGGAAGTATTAAATATGTTTTGGTATTGATCCCCATTATTTCCAGCGCATCTATCTGTTCACTGACCCGCATATTTCCAAGTTCACTGGCGATGCGGCTGCCTGCTACACCAGCCAGCACAATACAAACAAGTGTAGGTGCAAATTCAAGAATAACGGTATCCCTGACTATTTGTGCGATCGTGGAAGGAGGGATCAGCGGACTGACCAGTTGGTAAGCTGTTTGAATGGTGGAAACCGCGCCGATAAAAACTGAAATGATCGCCACAATGCCCAGCGAGCCAAAACCGATCTCCGTGCATTGATGAATGAATTCTTTCCAGTACATCTTCCCGTTCTCAGGCCTGGAAAACATGCCTTTGATCATCAGGAGATATTGGCCTATATCGTGGAAAATGGTCATTTTAAAATTTAGAATGTAAAATACAACGAAAAAAGTTTAAGAGGTTCAAGAGGTTTAAGAAGTTTAAAAAGTTTCAATAGAATAAAACAACTTCTTAAACCTTTTCAACTTTTGGAACTTATTAAACTTACATTTCTTTATTTACTTTCCGGGAACGTTTCCACCAGCGGGAACGTTTTACAATTTCTTCTGTGGAGCTTTTGCTTTTTATCTGGGCATCCACTACAGCGACTAAGGCCATATTTAAAATACTGCGAACGGAGCTTCCCAATTGAAGAATATGCACCGGTTTATTTAACCCCAACAGGATCGGACCCACGGCATCGGCAGTTTCTAATTCTTTCATCAGGTTGTAAGCAATATTCCCGGCGGCCAGGTTAGGGAAGATCAGTGTATTTACATCTTTATCCACCAGCTCGCAAAAAGGATAATTCTCTTTCATCAGTTCTTTATTGAAAGCAACACTGGCCTGCATTTCACCATCCACCAGCAAAGAAGGCATTTTTGTTTTCACGATCTTCCGGGCTTCAGCCACCAGTTTTGCTTCGGGTGAATTGCTGCTGCCAAAATTGGAATAGCTGAGCATAGCAATGCGGGGGATAATATTGAAATTGCGAACCTCTTTTGCCACCATTAAAGTAATATCTGCCAATTCTTCTGCTGTTGGATTAAAGTTCACGGTTGTATCTGCAAGAAATAAAGGCCCTTTTTTAGTAAGCATCAGGTACATGCCTGCAATTTTCTTTACGCCTTCTTCTGTGCCGATCGTGTGAAGAGCTGGACGTATCGTATCCGGGTAATTTTTTGCAAGACCCGAGATCATGCAATCGGCATCGCCGCATTCCACCATCATGCAACCAAAATAATTCCTGTCCTTCATCACTTTTTTTGATTCATATGCATTGAATCCTCTTCTCCCTCTTTTGGCAAAGAATATTTCAGAGTACTGATTTCTTTTTTCTTCTGTTGCATCGCTCCGCGGATCGTAAACGGGAATATCAGTAAGATCAATACCATTTGCATTGGCAATTTGGTTGATCTTGTCTTCATTACCGAGTAAAATAGGATAACCAACGCCTTCATCAAATACGATCTGGGCAGCTTTCAGGATCTTTATATTATCGGCTTCTGCAAAGACAATTCGTTTCGGGTCGCGGCGGGCTTTATTGCCGATTATTCTCATCACCTGGTTATCGAGACCAAGCCGTTTGTTCAGGTTATTGATATAATTATCCCAGTTGCCAATGGGTTGCTGTGCTACGCCACTTTCCATGGCGGCTTTTGCAACGGCAGGAGCTACTGTTGCCAGGAGTCTTGGGTCGAGTGGTTTTGGAATAATATAATTCTCACCGAAAATGATATTCTTTTCTCCGTATGCCATGTTCACCATATCCGGTACGGGTGTTTTGGTCAGTTCAGCCAATGCTTTTACGGCCGCCAGTTTCATGGCTTCGTTGATCTGCGTGGCACGGACGTCCAATGCTCCCCGGAAAATATAGGGGAAGCCCAGTACATTATTTACCTGGTTGGGATAATCACTGCGGCCGGTAGCCATGATAATATCTTTCCGGGCAGCGATCGCATCATCCCAGCTGATCTCCGGATCGGGATTGGCCATGGCAAATACGATCGGGTGTTTTGCCATACTCTTTACCATCTCCTGTGTTACACAATTACCGGAGCTTAACCCGATAAATACATCTGCATCTTTAAATGCATCAGCAAAACTTATTTCAGATTTGGCAATCGCATATTCTGTTTTCAATTCATCAAGATCAGTTCTTTCTTTATGTAAAACACCTTTGCGGTCGAACATTAAAAAATTCTCATGCTTTGCACCTAACGATTCATACAAGCGGCAACAAGCAATAGCGGCAGCGCCCGCTCCATTCACCACAAACTTTGCTTTCTCGATTTTTTTCTTTTGAATTTCCAGTGCATTCAACAGGGCAGCGCCGCTGATGATGGCCGTGCCATGCTGGTCATCGTGCATGACCGGGATATGTAAGAGATCCTTTAATTTTTTTTCAATGTAAAAACATCCGGGGGCTTTTATATCTTCTAAATTAATGCCGCCAAAAGTTGGTTCCAGCGCTTTTACGATCTGTACAAATTTCTCCGGGTCTGTTTCATTGATCTCGATATCAAAGACATCAATGTCGGCAAATATTTTGAACAGGACACCCTTTCCTTCCATCACCGGTTTGCTGGCTTCGGGACCGATATCACCAAGACCCAATACGGCTGTTCCATTACTGATCACAGCCACCAGGTTTCCTTTGGCGGTATATTTATAAACATTCTCCACGTTGGCCGCAATTTCAAGACAGGGTTCTGCTACACCGGGAGAATAGGCCAGTGAAAGGTCTCTTTGTGTTTTAGCTTCTTTGGTAGGCACCACTTCGATCTTTCCGGGTCTTCCTTTGGAATGATATTCGAGTGCCTGTTGTTTGCGTAAGTCGCTTGACATGGATGATTATTTAGGTTCGTCTTTCTGCACAATAACCAATAGATGGGGATGCAATGTACAAAATAATGCGAGTGGCTAGTGGGGATTGGAAAGTGGGACGTAACCTGTTTGAATAGAGGCGAATAGGGGTTTATAGGTCATATTCCCACTTTCTATTTCCCACTTCCACTAGCTATTCCCCATTCACCGAACTCCCCAACCACGCCATCATCCCCATCCCGATCTCGATGGCATTTTCATCAATATTAAAAACAGGAGTGTGCACCCCGGCAGTAATTCCTTTGGCTTTATTCATAGTGCCTAAGCGGTAGAAACAAGCTGGTACCTGCTGTGCATAGTAACCAAAATCTTCGGCGCCCATGCGGAGTTCTGTTTCACTCACCTTATCAGCGCCCATGTATAATGAAGCTTTTTCCATCGCATCGGCAGTTACTTTTTCATTATTCATAACGCAGGGATAACCTACATCGATGTGCAGGTCCACTTCGCCACCCATGGAATGCACAAGGTCTGTTGCAAGTTTGCGCATCAGGTCATGTGCTTTGAAACGCCAGGCTTCATCCATTGCTCTGAAAGTCCCCATCAGTTTCACTTCGTTTGGAATCACGTTGGTGGTATTACCGCCATTAAAAGATGTAATAGAAAGGACAGAGGGGTTAAAAGGATTATTATTCCGGCTGATCAGTTGCTGCAAGGCAATGATCAAATGTGAACTTATTAATATCGGGTCAACCGTTAAATGCGGTGAAGCAGCATGACCGCCCTTGCCTTTTACTGTTATATAAATTTCATCCGCACTGGCCATTACTTTACCACTGCGAAAACTTAGCTGACCAACTTCAAGGATCGTATTGACATGTAAGGCAAGAATGGCCTGTGGCTTTGGGTTTTCCAATACTCCATCTTTTATCATTAATGAAGCGCCACCGGGATTTCTTTCTTCACCCGGTTGAAAAATTAATTTCACCGTTCCTTCCCACTCGTTTTTCAATTCGCTTAAAATCTTTGCAGCGCCCAGCAGGCAGGTAGTGTGCACATCATGGCCGCAGGCATGCATCACCCCATCATTTTTGGATCTATAGGGGATGTCGTTTTCTTCTTTGATAGGCAATGCATCCATATCTGCACGAAGGGCTATACATCTTTCTTTCCCTTGGTCGCCGGAGCTTTGGCGAAGGCGACCTTTGATCAATCCAACTACACCTGTTGTCGCTTTTACTTCAAAAGGGATCCCAAGTTCTTTCAATTTGTTTTGCACAAATTTCGAGGTTTCAAATTCCTGGTAACTGAGTTCCGGGTGAGCATGAAGATGATGACGGACCTCAATGAATTCAGGTGCATATTTTTTTGCCAGTTCTTTTATCTTTTCCTGCATGGCCCAAAGATAAAGAAGTCGTTAGTCTTTAGTCATTAGCCCGTACGTGAATTATGTAGCTCACCGAATTTGGATCCGGGACTAACGACTAACGACTTGTATTATGGATTGATATCATCTGCCTGGTTATTTTTTGCAGGCTTCACTTCAATGATGTCTTTCATAATAAAAACACCTTTGGGAAAATAGATGTTCATTCTCTTCTGGTAAGACTCAGCATCTTTCTGGTCTTTAAAATTGCCGGCCTTTACCCGGAAATAAGGGGATTGGTACCAGAGATATGCTTTCAGTTCAGGGAAATAGGTGTAGATTTTTGTTTTGGCTGCCAGTGCTTCTTCCCGGTTGTTGGTACTGATGACCATAAGGCGGAAACCTTTATCTGTCTTCCTGCTGTCGCGACTGGTTACTTCATTGATAGTGGCCTGCGTTTTTACCAGCAGGTCGAGCCGGGAGTCTTTATGTATTATAACTGTGTTGCTGTCAACTGCGGTGATCAAGGCAGTATCTTTCTGGGCAGAGCAAGTAGCTACGAAAATAAAAGCAGCGATCGTAAAAATGAATTTCATGTGTGGTGTAAAGGCAAATATCTTACCAAAAATAGTTTAAAAGGTTCAAGAAGTTTAAGAGGTTTAATAGGTTCAGGAAGTTTTAACCTTTTAAACCTTTGGAACTTTTTAAACTTCTGAAACCTAGTATCCTCCTCCCGCTCCCGCAATATTCTCAATGGGATGCCAGGTCGTTTTTATTTCCTGTGTGTCCATGATAAAATACGGGGACTGTCCTTCATCGGTGTTCCAGTTTATCTTATCGTAAAAAGTTATGCGTTTCAGGTTCACGGCCGATCTTTCCCGCATCATTTTCTGTGTATCAGAATTATTTTCACAGTAAATGGTTGCATTCACATCCATATGCTCCACAAACCAGGAAGCCAGCTCGGATGGCTTGCCGGTTAAAATATTGACAACGCCTCCAGGCAGATCAGAAGAATTTAACACTTCAGCAAATGTTACAGCACAAAGAGGTTTGGTTTCAGATGCCAGCACTACACAGGTATTGCCGCCGGCAATAACAGGAGCAATGACGGACACTAATCCAAGCAATGAACCTTGCCTACCGGCAGGCAGGTCGCTTTGCGGGGCAATGATGGAAACAACACCCGTGGGTTCAGGCACCGAAAAATTAAAATGCGAACTGGCCACCGGGTTCACTGAACTGAATAATTGCTGAAACTTATCGCACCAGCCGGCATAATAGATCAACCGGTCGATCGCAAGGTTCACTTCTTTCTCTGCTTTTGCTTTTGTTGAATCTTGTTGTATCAATTCATCAATGAATTGTGCTTTTCTTCCTTCCAGCATTTCTGCCATGCGGTATAATATCTGCGAACGGTTGAATGCAGCCCTGCCACTCCAGCCACTAACGGCTCCCCTGGCTGCAAGAACAGCATCCCGAAAATCTTTTCTGGAGCTCAGGCAAATATTGGCTAATTTTTTTCCGGCAGCATTGGTTGGAATATAATACCGGCCCGATTCGGTACGGGGAAACTGGCCACCGATATAAATTTTATAGGTCTTCAGCACTTCTAAACGACCGGAAGATCTTTTTTTCTCCTTCGAAGGAGTCCTTGGGGACAATCCATTCTCACTGATGCTGAGTGAAGATTTTTTGATCGATGTTTTTTCCATAATATAAAATTCAAAAGTTAAAAGTCAAAAGTAAAAAGGCGAAGTCTCTGGTTTTTAATTTTGATTTTTGATTTTTTACTTTTTAAACAACATTCACATATGCAGAAAGCCCATGTAATCCTCCTTCTCTTCCAAAACCACTTTCTTTGTAACCACCAAACGGTGAGGAAGGATCAAACTTGTTGAATGTATTGGCCCAAATGACACCAGCTCTCATTCTTCTTGTCATGTTGAATATTTTGGAACCTTTATCCGTCCACACGCCGGCACTCAATCCATAAGGACTGTTATTGGCTTTCTCGATCACTTCATCATCGGTTCTGAATGTAAGCACGGCCAGCACCGGTCCGAAAATTTCTTCCTGTGCAATGCGATTGCTCTGTGCCACATTTGTAAATAATGTCGGGCGACAAAAAAATCCTTTGCCCGGCAGGCGGCAAGAGCTTTCATACATTTCGGCGCCTTCTTTTTTACCGATGCTGATATATTTATGAATAATATCCAACTGCGATCTTGAATTGATAGCGCCGATATCCGTATTCTTATCCATCGGGTCGCCAACGATCAGCGATTCGATCCTGTCCTTTAATTTCCTGATCACTTCTTTTGCTACCGATTCCTGCACATACAACCTGGAACCAGCACAACAAACATGACCCTGGTTAAAATAAATTCCATTGATAACGCCTTCCACCGCCTGGTCGATCGGTGCATCTTCAAAAATGATATTCGCAGCCTTGCCGCCGAGTTCCAATGTTGCTTTTTTATTAGTGCCGGCAATGGCCCGTTGAATTATTTTTCCAACATCCGTAGAACCGGTGAATGCAATTTTATTAACGTCGGGATGATTAACGATTGCTGCGCCTGTTGCTCCTGCACCGGTAATAATATTCACCACACCCGGAGGCAGATCTGATTCCTGGATGATCTCAGCCAGCTTCAATGCAGTTAATGGAGTTGTTTCTGCCGGTTTTAAAACAACAGTGTTTCCTGTTGCAATGGCCGGTGCAATTTTCCATGCAGCCATCAACAAAGGAAAATTCCAGGGAATGATCTGCCCTGCCACACCCAAGGGTTCCGTCGTACGATTGGGAAATGCATATTCCAGTTTATCGGCCCAGCCTGCGTAATAAAAGAAATGATTGCCAGCGGTCGGCACATCAAAGTCGCGGCTTTCACGAATAGGCTTACCGCCATCGAGTGATTCAATGATGGCCAGCTCCCTTGCTTTCTCCTGCACCATCCTGGCTATCCTGAAAATGTATTTGGCTCTTTCCTTTGCCGGCATTTTCTTCCATACTTTTTCATACGCATTGCGGGCAGCTTTCACCGCAGCATCCACATCGGCCGCATTTGCATCGGCCACTTCACTCAGTTTTTCCTCATTCGCCGGGTTGATCGTATCAAAATATTTATTGCTTGACGGTTTTTGCCATTCACCATTGATGAAAAGATCATATTGTTTATTAATGGTAGCGGCACTCCTGCTTTCGGGAGCAGGAGCATAGGACCAGCCCGTATCAAATTTTAATTTGACCGTATTGCTTTTTTTTGGAACTGTTTTCTTTTTTGTTGCCATGAGTACTATTTTGAAATTTTGGAATTGGGAAATTGGGAAATTTGCTTCAAGTTGTACAATTCAAATTATGTTGTCAATTTCCCAATTGCACTTTTCCCAATTCTAAATTTATAGATCTAATCCACACTGAAATAATTCGCTGCCTGGTAAACTCCCGTCTTTTCTTTCACCATCTGCATCAGCACATCATTCGCCAAACTGCTGGCGCCAAAACGGAACCAATGATTATTCAACCAGTCATCTCCTAAGGTTTCTTTTACCATTACCAAATAATGTAAAGCCAGTTTTGATTTTGAAATACCACCGGCCGGTTTCATCCCGATCATCTTCCCGGTTTTGTAATAGAAATCTCTTATCGCTTCCAGCATCACTAATGTTACCGGCATCGTAGCCGCGGGTTGAATTTTTCCTGTGGATGTTTTTATAAAATCCGCTCCCGCATGCATGGCAATATCACTGGCCCGTCTTACTTTATCAAAAGTTCCGAGTTCCCCTGTTTCCAAAATAACTTTTAATCTTGCTTCACCACATGCTTCTTTGATAGCGGCAATTTCATCAAACACAAAATTGTATTCCCCCGCATGAAACTTTCCCCGGCTGATCACCATATCCACTTCATCGGCGCCTTCATTCACCGCATATTTTGTATCCCGGATCTTAATGTCTTTGGGAGCCTGCCCGCTGGGAAAAGCCGTGGCAACCGATGCTACTTTGATCCCTGAATCACCTAATGCTTTTTTGGCAACCTTTACCATGGATGGATAAACACAAATAGCTGCAACTGTTGGAATATCCGGCAAAGCATCATGCGGGTGCATGGCTTTATAGCAAAGTTGTTTCACTTTTCCGTCCGTGTCCTTTCCCTCCAGGGTGGTCAGGTCGATCATATTCAGCACAAGCTTCAGACCGTTCATCTTCGATTCTTTCTTGATGCTTCGTTTGGTGAAACGGGAAGCCCTTTCCTCCACACCCACCTGGTCAATCCGGGGTGAAAGGCTGAAATCAGGAAGAGTAATTATGGATTCACTCCTTCTCATACATCAAAAATTGATTGAACTCAAAGATAACCAAAGTTCCTGTGAAAGGATAGCTGAGGCTTTTTCGTCTTATACAAAGTCCATTTGTCATTTTATAAACCAGTTTAGACCGGATTGCCTTAAATTCGGCTTCCTTTAAAACTAACAATAATGAGAAAACTCCAATTTTGGTTTGCCTCGGTATGTTGTTCTTTGTTCTGCATACCTGTTTTTGCGCAACCCACATTTCCAGAAAATGGTACGGCCGACCCGCGGCACGGCTATTATGCTTTCACCAATGCCACGATCGTAAAAGATGCGGGCACTACTTTGTCCAATGCGACAATGATCATTAAAGATGGAAAAATTGTTTCGGTGGGTGCCGGTCTTGCCGTACCAGCCGGGGCTGTCGAAGTAGATTGCAAAGGCAAATACATTTATCCTTCGTTTATTGACATCTACACAGATTATGGTACTCCGCAACGTACGCAAACAGCCGGCGGTGGTGGTTTTAATTTTAACCAGGCACCCCAAATAGAAAATGCGGTGAAGGGTCCTTATGGATGGAACCAGGCCATCAAATCCGAAGTGGATGTGTACAAGGTTTTCAGCGTAAACGATGCTACGGCCAAACCCATGCGGGAAGCCGGCTTCGGTACGGTGCTTACCCATGTGAAAGATGGAGTGGCAAGGGGGACCGGGGCAGTCGTGACACTGGCCACTGAAAAGGAAAACCTTGTTATCATCAAAGAAAAAGCATCTGCCCATTATTCTTTTAATAAAGGAACTTCAACACAAGCTTATCCCAGTTCAATGATGGGATATATTGCTTTGCTGAGACAAACCTATCTCGATGCTGCCTGGTATAAGACCAAACCTTATACGGAAGGTTTCAATGCCACCCTGCAATCATGGAATGATGACCAGGGCATGCCGCAGATATTTGAATCCAACGATAAATGGAATGATATGAGGGCCGATCGGATAGGAGATGAATTTGGTGTGCAATATGTGATCAAAGCAGGTCAGAATGAATACCAGCGCATCAAAGACATGAAATCAACCAACGCTACATTCATCCTTCCTTTGAATTATCCGCAGGCACAGGATGTGGAAGACCCTGCCGATGCAAGATTTGTTTCATTGGAAGATATGAAGCATTGGGAACTGGCTCCCACCAATGCTGCTGCATTTGAAAAAGCAGGCATTCCTTTCTGTCTTACTACGGCCGATCTGCGGGCTGTAACTTCTTTCTGGGCCAACCTCCGCAAAGCCATGGAATATGGACTCAGTGAAGCAAAAGCAATGGATGCGCTTACAAAGACCCCGGCCATGACATTAGGCATCTATGATAAAGTGGGAAGTCTTGATGCCGGGAAATTTGCCAATTTTTTAATTACCAATGGTCCCATCTTTAATGAAAAAACAAATATCCTGTTCAACTATGTACAGGGAATTAAATACGGTGTCAAAGGCGATGATAATATTGCAGGGATCTATAACCTCGAGGTAAACACACCTGCAGGAAAAGAGAAATACACACTGGATGTTAAGAGCAGCAGTTTGGCAACCATGTATGGAAAAGATACACTGAATACTAAATTCAGTTCTGATGGTAAGCAAATAAAATTGAGTTACGCCCCGATGGTAAGAAGACAAAGACCCCAGCAACAACCCGGCGATACCACACAAAGAAGACCTGGTGGATTTCCCGGAAATTTTGGCGGAACGCAGACTCAAACACTGCCTGCATCAGCAACAAGATTAAGTGGCATGAGCGGCGGAACAGAATGGAACGGAACGGGTCTTGATTCATTGGGAAATATTCTTACATGGACAGCGGTATTTGTAAAAGCGGCGGAAGTAAAAGCAGACACTGTAAAGAAAAAAGATCCTCCTGTACTGGGCAAGGTCATTTATCCTTTTATGCCTTTTGGCTGGGATGAAGAACATCAACCCAAACAGGAAACAATTTTAATTAAGAATGCAACAGTATGGACGAGTGAAAAAGAAGGAGTACTTCAAAACACAGATATATTACTCAGGAACGGAAAGATCGCTGCTATTGGCAAAAACCTGAATGAACCCGGAGCAAGAGTAATTGACGGAACAGGAAAGCATGTTTCACCCGGTGTTATTGATGAACATTCACATATTGCTGCCGCATCTATTAATGAAGGAGCACAATCGGTGACATCCGAAGTAAGGATCGGCGATAACCTGAACCCGGATGATATAAATATCTATCGCCAGTTGAGTGGCGGAGTTACTACTTCTCATATCCTTCACGGATCGGCAAACCCGATCGGCGGTCAGACACAATTAATAAAACTCCGTTGGGGTCTTGATGATGATGAATTGAAATTCAAAAATTCAGATGGTTTTATCAAGTTTGCCCTCGGAGAAAATGTAAAGCGTTCCAATTTTAATATCCCCGGAGGAAATAACCGTTACCCGGATACAAGAATGGGAGTGGAGCAGGTATATGTGGATGCTTTTACAAGAGCAAAGGATTACAAAAAAGAATGGGAAGATTATAATGCGGCTAAAGACCAATTAGTAAAAGCAAAGAAACCACTTACCGGTCTCAACACTCCCCGTCGTGACCTGGAACTGGATGCATTGGTTGAAATATTGAACAACAAAAGATTTATTACCTGTCACTCT
>DATHDV010000138.1:0-23026 GCA_035318845.1 Chitinophagaceae bacterium | reverse complement strand
AGTTTTTAAAAAGGATATATTCAAAAGTGATCTCGTTTTTTGTTTCCTTATAAAAATAATTGAGGGCATCCACCAGCGATTTAATATTATTCGTGTCATTGATCGGCATGATCTCATGGCGCTTCAGGTCATTGGCAGCATGTAATGACAGGGCCAGTTTGAACTTCACTTTATCATCCCCGAGTTGACGGATGGCTTTGGCGATCCCGGCAGTGGAAACTGTAATTCGTTTTGGGCTCATCGCCATTCCATTCGGTGAGGTGATCCTTTCAATGGCCCTTAATACATTTTTATAATTCAGCAGGGGTTCACCCATGCCCATGAAAACAATATTGCTGAGCTTTTTACCATTGTCTTTTTCACATTGCTGGTTGAGGATAGCAACCTGGTCATAGATCTCATCAAAGTCAAGATTTCTTTTTCTTTCCATATAACCTGTGGCGCAAAACTTACAACTGAGTGAACAGCCAATTTGTGAAGAAACACAGGCAGTAAATCTTGAAGTGGTAGGTATCAGCACTCCTTCCACAAAATGGCCATCATGTGTTTTAAAACGGGTTTTGATCGTGCCGTCCTCGGAATTCTGTACCGTGTCAACCGTCAACCCGGGTAAGGTAAAATCCTCTTTTAGTTTATTACGGAGTTCCTTGCTCAGGTTGGTCATACCTTCGAAACTCTGGACAGGCTTTAACCACAGCCATTCATATACCTGTTTGGCCCTGAATTTTTTTTCACCCAATGTTTCAAAATACTGTTCAATATCGGGGAGGGAAAGTGTCCTGATATTTTGCACTTTGGTCTTTTGCATCAGGCAAAGTTACGTTTACAGGGCCGATTGCTCCCTGTTGTTTATTTTTGGAGGAATAACAGTTTCACGCAGAGTACACAGAGAACGCAGAGAATATTTACTTAACTCCTCTGCTGACTCAGCGGTCTCAGCGTGAAATTTTTCAAACCCGATAGCTATCGGGTGAGACTCTACCTTATTTTTGGTGATACATTCAATATATGCAAACAGTTTATGTCATAGATTCCATAAGAACACCGGTTGGTAAGTATGGCGGTGTTTTAAGTACGATCCGTCCCGATGATCTGCTGGCACATGTGATCAAAGCACTGCTGCAAAGAAATTCAACCATTGATATAAACGCCGTTGAAGATGTAATTGCCGGCGCAGCCAACCAGGCGGGAGAAGATAACCGTAATGTGGCGAGGATGGCCGCTTTATTGGCAGGCTTACCTGTTTCTGTTGCCGGTAACACGGTGAACCGTTTGTGTGCCTCTGGCCTGCAGGCTATCATGGATGGAGCAAGGATGATCAAATGCGGCGATGCTGAATTGATCATCGCCTGTGGCGTGGAAAGTATGACAAGGGCTCCGTTTGTAATGGGAAAAACAAATGAAGCCTGGAGCAGGAAGGCAGAAGTTTTTGATTCTACCATGGGATGGCGGTTTGTAAATCCAAAACTGGCTGAAATGTATCATCCTTTTTCAATGGGCGAAACAGCAGAGAATGTTGCGGCGCAATGGAAAGTAACAAGAGAAGAACAGGATGCGTTTGCCCTTGCATCACAACAAAAATATTTTGCAGCAAAGGCTGACGGAAAATGGAAAGATGAAATTTCGCCGATAGAAACAGCGAAAGGAAAAGAAAAAATAGTTGTGGATACAGATGAACATCCAAGAGAAACATCATTGGAAAAGCTGGCTTCATTAAAACCTGCATTCCTAAAAGACGGAACAGTGACTGCCGGTAATTCATCCGGTATCAATGATGGAGCAGCCGCCATGTTGCTTGCAAGTGAGGGAGCCGTTGCGAAATATGGATTAAAACCATTGGCAAAAATAGTTTCAATGGCCGTGGCAGGAGTTGATCCTTCTATTATGGGTATTGGGCCGGTGCCGGCGACAAAAAAAGCATTGGAAAGAGCAGGATTAAAGATCAAAGCCCTTGACCTGGTAGAATTAAATGAAGCCTTTGCCTCGCAATCCATTGCCTGCATCCGTGACCTGGGGCTGGATATAAATAAAGTAAATGTGAACGGAGGCGCCATTGCCATTGGGCACCCGTTGGGATGCAGCGGTGTTCGCATTTCAACTACTTTATTGCATGAAATGAAAAGAAGAGGAGCGAAGATGGGATTGGCCACCATGTGTGTTGGAGTTGGGCAAGGGGCTGCCATCATTTATGAAAAGATGTAAATATCTTTTTCTTTACTGTAACTTTCCTTGTTAATTTACGTTTCAGAAACAAAAACCAGCACCATGAAATATTTCTTTCTTTCTTTAATAACGATAATAAGTTTTTTAACGGTTAATGCACAAACCGATTCTTTGAAACAATATACAGGTACCTACAAATTCCCCGATGGCAGCCCATTTACAGAAATAATAGTTAGCCTTGATTCCAGCGGGCTTACGGCCAGTTCAGCTTTGGGAAGTTCAGAGTTGAAAAGGACCGAAGGAGATGTATTTGAGGTCGTGGCTTACGGAGGTACCGCTACGTTTAAAAGAAATGCAGATAATAAGATCAGCGGTGTTCATATCCTCGTAGGAGATATAAATGTGGAAGGAACAAAAACCGAAGGATTGATGATCAGCAGATATTCAATTGGTCAAATAAGTCAAACAGGTCATATCGGTCAGATAAATTAAATAGAGATCCTGCCAGTAACGCCATATTTCTCCACGATCTTATCACAAACTTTATCGATCAGTTTAAATGCTTCATGATAACCCGGCTCAGGTCCGTACCAGGGATCGGGCACATCCATATTTTTCCCGGGATATAATTCATTCATCAGCAGATCAACTTTTGAATGTTCAAATTTTTTTCCCGCTATCCTTTTCATCTCTTCAAGTACATCTTCAGCCAATGCATAAATTTTATCATAAACTTCAAGATCCTCAGCACTGAATCTTCTTGCCCTTTGTTTGCTGATATCAATGCCATTTAACCTGGCTACTTTTTGAGAAAGCGGATGCGGAGGCTCACCAATATGATAACTGTTGGTGCCGGCGCTTTCGATGCTCCATGTTAAACCTGCCTTAAAAGCTTTGTCCTGCAAAATTCCTTCTGCCAGCGGACTGCGACAGATATTTCCAAGGCAAACCATCAGGATCTTCATAGAGGTAAAATTAATATAAAAGGGATAAGGCACAAGGTACAAGGCACAAGCAATAAAGCATCGTATATATTATTGTGAAACTTGATCCTTGTTTCTTGTGCCTTGTGGAATTCCTTATAAAAGGCATCTAATAACCAAACACGCAGCATGACAAACAAAGAAATTCTACGGGCCGATCTTCTCGATATTATTTTCGAGAAACGTAATAAAGATTACGGGGCTTATGCCATCCGTCGTGGTTACCATCATCGCCTCTTAGCGGCTATAGGAGTTGCCATGTCAGTAATTCTTCTGTTTGTTTTTATAAATGCTTTTGGCAAAAAGAATGTTTCATCTATTCCTGTAAACAGGGATAAACGGATCGTGGAGATCACAGAAGTTAAATTACCAATGGAAAAACCTAAAGAGCCTGAAAAACCAGCAGAAGCCAAAAAGCCTGTTCAAAAAATTGCTACCGAAAAATTTGTAAGTAAAATTGAGATCATACCTGATGAAAAGGTTAAGGAAACATTGCCTGATGTTACAAGCCTGGGTGATAAAATGATATCGGATAAGACAGAGGATGGAAAAAAAGATGATGGAATACCGAAGGAAAAAGAAAAGCCCAAAGAAACAGGAAACGGAATTGAGACTGCAATAATAGAAACACAACCTGACTTCGATGCCAATGAAAGAGAACCTGAATTCCCTGGCGGACCAGAAGGATTAAAAAGATTTTTGGCAAAAAACCTTAGTACTCCATCCGAACTGGAAGATGGTGAAAAGAAAACGGTTCATATCCGGTTTAAAGTAGATAAAGACGGGGCCGTTAATACGTTTGAAATAATTACCAGCGGAGGCAATGAGTTTGATAATGAGGTGGTAAGGGTATGCAAAAAAATGCCCCGGTGGATACCTGCGCTTCAGAACGGCATCAATGTCCCGGTGAGTTATGTGTTACCGGTAACATTTATCGGGGTTGAACAATAAAATTTCTCTAATTTGCTGCCCCTGAAAACACTGATTGATGATCGAAGAATACGAAAAGAAAAAGCGGCAACAAATTTCAATGATGAAGTCCCTGCTGGATTACGGCATGGGCATCATTATTTTGGTCCTGGGTTTGTTTTTTTTCTTCAGGAGCAAATTTCATTTATCATTCAATGAAACCTTTCCGCCCAATAATATTGATAAAATTTTCGGCGCAGTCTGTTTGTTGTACGGTGGCTGGCGTATTTACAGGGGCTATAAGAAAAAATACTTCAGATGATCGGATGCCGGCGAATTAAAAATATCAGTTTCTTTTTTTACATGGTTTGCCTGCTGGCATCTTTAACAGGATGTAAATCCAAAAAAGAAAAGGAAAAAGAATTACAGGATACTCCTTACAGGGGAACTATTACTATCAGCGCCGATGAATCCTTTAAGCCCGTGATAGAAGAATTGGTGCAGGTATATGAGTCCAATCATCCCAAAACAAAGATCAATGTTCTTTATAAGCCGGAAGCAGAATGTTTTAAGGATTTTGGCGTCGATAGCATCCGCATGGTGATCGCCACAAGAAGATATAATGCAGATGAAAAAGATCTAATGGTTGATTCTCTTGGCGTATCGCCGCAAAGCATGATCGTTGCCCGGGATGCTGTAGCCGTTATTGTGAATCCCGCTGCACAGGATTCTTTGTTTTCCATGCAGGATATAACCAATATTCTTAAAGGGAGATTTAAGAAAAATTTAATCCCGGTATTTGATGGAGTAAAAGCAACCAGCACGGTACGTTTTATCATCGACTCTGTATTGCGCGGAGATTCACTTACTTCATCAGCGGTAGCTGCCCGCAGCAGCGAAGGGGTGATCGATTATGTCTCTAAGAACCCTGATGTGATTGGTTTTATAGGCATTAGCTGGATAGGAAACCCGGAAGATGAAGAGCAATTAAGTTTTTTGAAAAAAGTAAGAGTGGCGGCCATAGAGAGTAAATACAGCGGAATGGGATATGTTAAAGCCTACCAGCAAAATATTTACACTTTGAGTTATCCTATGGTACGGGATTTGGTTTATACACTTAAGGAAAATTACAAAGGACTGGGATTTGGATTTGCGGGGTTTATGAGCGGAGAGATCGGACAATTGATTTTCAGAAGGGCTTACCTGGTACCGCAGGTTTTAAAAAACTTCGGCATCAGGCCCATAAAACTGAAAAAGTAAACAAATAAGTTATATTTACAAACAGTAAAAGAGGACAGTAAAATGAAGAAGACAATCATCACATTTTTAGCAGCAGGGTTATTATTAATAACCGGGCTGAAAGCACAGACCATCCAGGAGGGAATCAACCACCTGTATGCCCAACGGTACAAGAGTGCCAATGACGTATTCCAAAAATTGCTGGCAGTAAATCCCAATAATATTGATGCTATTTACTGGCAGGGACAGATCTTGCTGGAAAACGAAGAAATAATGGCGTCACGCATTGCTGCGGCCCGGCAGTTATACGAAAAAGCTTTACAAACAACCAATGGAGCGCCGTTGATACAAGTAGGCATGGGTCATGTTGAACTATTAGAAAATAAAACCAATGAAGCCCGCCAGCATTTTGAGACGGCTCTTACCATGACCCGGAACAGTAAAAAGGGAGATGACCCGGGTATTGAAACAGCTATAGGCAGGGCTATCACAGATTCTAAAACAGGCGATCTTAATTATGCAGTAAGGTTGCTGGAAGATGCTGCTGCCAAAGATCCCAAGAATACGGAAACATTATTACAATTGGGTAATGCTTACCGGAAAGCAAAGCCAGGTGAAGGCGGAGGCCCGGCGTATCAAACTTATTTAAAAGCCTTGCAGGTAAATCCAAATTTTGCGGTAGCCAGTTTGCGCTTAGCTCAATTATTTGTATCACAAAAAAACTGGGATTTTGTATTACAATATCTTAATGAGGCTGTGACTAAAGACCCGAAATTCACTGCGGCCTATTACGAGTTGTTTTACTATTATTTTTACCGGATAACCATTCAACCCGGGGCAGACCAGCTGGCCGAGGACCAATTAAAAAAATACATTGACAGCAAATTGCCCGAAACGGATATACAGGATCAATACCTGTATGCACAGCTTTGCTGGGTAAGAAAAGATTTTGCCTGTGCTGTTACAAAGGCAGAAAGCGTTGTAGCAGCGCTGGGCAATGACACAAAGCCCAAGGTATACAGGCTGCTTGCAGATGCTTATTACAATAAAGGGGACTATGTGAATGCTAAAAAATATACCGATCTCTTTATGCAAAAGAAAGTTGACCCGATCCTTTCTGATTATGAGATCAGGGCTCTTATTTTGGATAAAGCCGGCGGAACCCCCGATGAAGTTTATAATACGTATATAGAAGGTATCGCCCTGGATACTACCGTAGATGCCAAGCTTGGGTTCCTTAAAAAAGGAGCGGCTTTTTTCAAAGAACATAATCAGCGTGACAAAGAAGCGCTGGTCATTGAAAAGATCATTGAGATAAAACCCAAACTGATCATCAATGACTATTATGATCTGACCGTTGCTTATTATTTCAGCCAGAATTACGCCAAATCAAGAGATGCAGCAATTATCATGAGAGATAAATATGCTGACCAGATGTTTGGATATGACTGGGCTTTTAAAAACAGTTCATTGGTAGATACTGTAAAAAGAGACAGCATAGCGCTGCCCGATGCGGTTAAACTTTACGATTTTAGTTTAACGGACACGACGAAATATAAAAAGCAATATATAAGCTCCGTGAGATTTCTTGCGGGATATTATATCAATACTGCAAAGAATAAAGACTCGGCTTTGACTTATTTTCAAAAGTGGCATGATAGCGATACAGCTAATGCAGTTACGATACAGGGCTATATAGACCAGATAAAGAAAATGACACCCACCAAGCCGCCGGCCAAAGGAAATACGAAGACAGGTACTCCCAAGCCCGCAGCTGCTATTAAACCCAAAACAAAAACGACAAAAGCTATTGTAAAGAATTAAGAACTCTGTTTTCTTCTTTTACTGAGAAAGTCCCTTGCTGAAATAGCGGGGGATTTTCATTATACATAAAAGCTGATAAAGATCAGTTGACACCCTATTATTAGTTAAGGTAATTCCATGCCACAGCCTTATTTTTGCTCAGCGGGAAAAACCTATGATTCATTTACTTCAAACAAGCCTGAACAGTGCTGACGCCGGCTCCTATTTGCCGGTTGCGATACAGGTTTTTATTGCTGTAGGACTGGTTGCTTTCCTGACAGTTGTCACTCATTTATTAGGTCCCAAAAGAAAAACATCTGACAAACTGCAGAGTTTTACCAGTGGCATCGAAAGTCATGGTGATGCCCGCCAGCCCATGGCCATTAAATATTTTCTGACGGCCATTTTATTTGTTCTGTTTGATGTAGAAATAATATTCTTTTATCCCTATGCGGTCAATTTCAGGGGCTTGGGATGGAATGGTTTTTGGGCTGTATTAATGTTTGTTGGATTCTTCCTTTGCGGGTTTATATATATCATTAAGAAAGGTGCGTTGAAGTGGGAGGACTGATTTGAAAATGTATCGATTTGAAGATGTGCCGATTGAAGAAATAAAAAAACAGAAAATCAGGATTTGAATGAAACAAATGGGGTGTCAGGATTGTTTTTATCATGTCATCTTCAAATCATTTAATTTTCAAATTTTCAAATTGTAATTATGTCTCGTCCTGTATCATATAACCTGGTCAATAAAAAGCTGGAGAACGATATCAGCATTGGGGAAATGCCGGAAGGTTACCAGGGGGAAGGTTTTTTTGCTACCTCATTAAGTAAAGTGATCGGCCTGGCCCGGAAAAATTCCATTTGGCCTTTACCATTTGCTACATCCTGTTGCGGCATTGAATTCATGGCCACGATGGGTTCTCACTACGACCTGGGAAGATTTGGCAGTGAAAGAGTTGGTTTTTCACCAAGACAATGTGACCTGTTAATGGTGATGGGGACTATTGCAAAAAAAATGGGTCCTGTTGTTAAACAGGTTTATTTGCAAATGGCAGAACCCCGTTGGGTAATGGCTGTTGGCGCCTGTGCCAGCAGTGGCGGCATATTTGATACCTACAGTGTTTTACAGGGAATTGACCAGGTAGTACCGGTTGATGTATATGTGCCCGGCTGTCCTCCAAGACCGGAAGCGATCATTGATGGATTGTTACGGATACAGGACCTGGTGGCTAAAGAAAGTTTGAGAAGAAGGAATGGTGAGCAGTATAAGGGTTTATTGGATAGTTATGGGATACAATAGAAAAGCTGTTAGCCATTAGCCACTGGCTATTAGCTACAGTCATTATAAATGGAACGGTCTTTAGCTAACGGCTAAAGGCTAACAGCTAAAGGCCAAAAGCTTCATGTTGACTAACGAACATATAAAGCAAAGACTGGTTGAGAAATTCGGAGAGCAAATTTCAAATTTCGAGGAACCCTATGGGATGTTCACATTTGAAGCACCGAAGGAAATGAACCTGAAGGTGCTTAATTTTTTATATGATGATGACGAGCTGAAGTTTCGTTTCCTGACCACGCTCTGCGCCGTGCATTACCCCGTCGATAAAGGGAAAGAACTTGCCATTGTTTATCACCTGCACAATTTGACAGACAATGTGCGCATCCGTTTCAAAGTGTTCACCAATATTGATCAACCGGATATTTATACGGCTACCGGATTATTTTCTGCAGCCAACTGGATGGAAAGGGAAACCTATGATTTCTATGGGGTGAATTTTATTGGACATCCGAATTTGAAACGCATACTGAATGTGGAAGAAATGGATTATTTCCCTATGCGGAAAGAATACCCGCTGGAAGATCAGTCAAGAGTGGATAAAGATGATGAGATGTTTGGAAGAGGAGGTGCAACAGGCTTTGGTACTGAGAAAATGCCTGAGGGGCCGACAACTACTGAAGCAGAAAAGCCGGACGAAATAAAAAAAATGGAGATCTGATAAAGAATAAAAAATAAGGAATAAGAAATAAATAATGAGAAAATGTGAGAATGTGGAAATTTGAAAATTAAAGCCCCGAAGGGGCGGAATGTTGGTAGCTCCGGGTGAAACCCGGAGATGAAAAATGAAACGGTGTATTTGGAACCCCGTAGGGGTTCAACAAAAGAGAATGACAGTAAATGAAATTTTGATAAGTGTGAGAATAGTTGCAAATGTTGAATAGAATTACCGGACGTACAAGTGTGCGACGCAACAGACGATGATAGTAGTAATGTAGCTTGTTAAATAAAAAAGTATAAAGACAGTAATGTCAGAACATCATATCAAATTACCGGAAGGAAGTATTGAGAAAACAACTACGACGCTGAACCTGGGACCCACACACCCGGCCACGCATGGTGTGATGCAGAATATCCTTGAACTGGATGGCGAACGTATTGTTTCTACCGAGCAGACGATCGGTTATATCCACCGGGCATTTGAAAAGATCGCTGAACGAAGACCGCTTTACCAGATAACTACGCTGACCGACAGGATGAATTATTGTTCTTCTCCCATCAATAATATGGGATGGCATATCACCTGTGAGAAATTATTGGGAGTAAAAACGCCAAAGAGAGTTGATTACCTCCGGGTGATCATCATGGAACTGGCAAGGATCTCTGACCATCTTATTTGTAATTCCATTGTTGGTGTGGATGCAGGAGCTTACACCGGGTTCTTGTATGTGATGCAATACCGTGAACTGATCTATGAAATATATGAAGAGGTCTGTGGTGCAAGGTTAACAACGAATATGGGACGTATTGGCGGGTTTGAAAGAAACTTCAATGATATTGCTTTTCAGAAATTGGAAAAATTCTTAAGGGAATATCCGAAAGTGCTGAAAGAGTTTGAGAATTTGTTCCAGCGTAACAGGATCTTCATGGAAAGAACCAAAGGTACCGGCGCCATCAGTGCAGACCGGGCATTGAATTATGGTTTTAGCGGTCCTAATCTTCGTGCGGCGGGAGTAGATTATGATGTAAGAGTGCATACGCCTTACAGCAGTTATGAAGATTTTCAATTTAATATACCAGTCGGTACCACCGGCGACAATTATGATCGTTGGTTAGTGAGGGAAAAAGAAATGTGGGAGAGCTTAAGTATTATTGAACAAGCTTATCAAAAGGTGCAGGAATTCAAAGGCGCCGAAGCGGAAGTGTTTCATGCGGATGTTCCCGAATATTATTTACCGGAAAAGAAAGATGTATATACCAAGATGGAAGCTTTGATCTACCATTTTAAAATTGTGATGGGAGAAACAGAAATTCCTGCGGGTGAAGTGTACCAGTCGGTAGAAGGCGGAAATGGCGAATTAGGATTTTACCTGATCAGTGATGGCGGGAGGACGCCGTATCGTTTGCATTTCCGCAGACCTTGTTTTATTTATTACCAGGCTTTCGAGGAGTTGACAAAAGGTGGGATGCTCAGTGATGCGATCATTACGATGAGCAGTTTGAATTTGATCGCCGGTGAAATGGACTCGTAAAAAAGTAAAAAGTAAAAATTAAAAAGCAAAAAGTAAAAACAGCGAAGACTAAATATTTTGAATTTTTATTTTTGAATTTTGACTTTTAAATTGGTATGATAAAATTTTCAGACATCTCTTTGCAGGAAGTACAACGGATAATTAATTTTTACCCGGAAGGCAAACAAAAAAGTGCCGTATTACCTGTCCTGCATCTCGCACAAAAAGAATTTGGAGGATGGCTGAGTGCGGAGACAATGGATTATGTGGCTTCTTTGTTACAAATGGAACCCATCGAAGTGTATGAAGTGGCTACATTTTACAGCATGTATAATTTAAAGCCGGTTGGTAAGTATATGTTTGAAGTTTGCCAGACGGGGCCCTGCATGCTGAATGGAAGTGATGATATCATTAAATATATCTACGACAAGCTGGGCATAAGACCAGGGGAAACCAGTGCAGATGGTTTGTTTACTTTGAAAACAGTAGAGTGTTTAGGCGCCTGTGGTTATGCCCCGATGATGCAGTTGGGAAAAAATTACCGGGAACATTTGACCAAAGAAAAAGTGGATGGGATCATTGATGAATGCAAAAGAAACCAGTCTGTAAATAATTAATAACTTTTAAAAAAGAATAATATGCAGGGAATAACACCATACCTCAACTTTGATGGAAACGGGACAGAGGCCCTGCAGTTTTATTGCAAGGCGCTCGATGGAAAAGTTTTATTCCAGCAGAGTATGGGTGATTCGCCGATGGGTGCACAAACACCTGAAGAATTTAAAAACAGGCTGATGCACGCCACATTCCAATGCGAAGCCGGCTCGTTCATGGCATCGGATGGTCCTCCGGGATATGAAATGAAGGCAGGAAATACATTGAGCCTTTCCCTGCATTATAATTCTGTTGATAAACTTGAAAAAGCTTTTAACGGTTTGGCCGAAGGTGGCAAGGTATTGATGCCGCCCCAGGAAACATTCTGGGCACATCGTTTCGGGATGTTGGTTGACAAGTACGGTTTTAACTGGATGGTCAATATGGACAAACCACAGCCATAAGAAGTGAAATTGTTTTTTACGATAGGATTGTTCTTTACAAGTTTGATGGTTGTTGCACAGACTGATGAAGAAAAGCTGACAACAACGTTGAAGGAATTTCACCAGGCATTGGTAACCAAGAATACAGCATCCATCAACCGGCAAACAGATAAGGCGCTGAGTTATGGACACAGCAATGGTTGGGTGGAAACCAAAGCGGATATGATAAAGGACCTGGAAACGGGGTATATCAATTATCATAGTATTAAGGAAGACAGTATACAAATCGTGATAAACGGGAACCTGGCACATGCGAGATTTGTGGGAGATTATAATGTTACGTTGAATGGGAATACGAATACGTTTCATTTAAAAGTGTTGGAAGTATGGGTGAGGAAAGGAAAGAGATGGATGTTGTTTGCGAGGCAGGCGGTGAGAGGGTAAGCATTAAACGATCAATATGAAATTAAAGCCAAGACATTATTTTATTTTGTCAGGAATTTTTATCGTTGTCTTTTTTATCTTAATCTATTTAAAGATAGAGGCAATGAGATATGGTATCCTTGGATTATCAATAGGGGCGTTGATAAGGGGCTTTTATGAGGAATCAAAGGAAAGTAAAAGATTAAAAAATAATAGTAACCAATAATTTTTCCTTGTTTGATGATATGGGACGAAAATTATTATTAGATAAGATCAAGGTAGAGAACATCAGGTTCTATGATGTGTACCGCCGTGAAGGTGGTTATCGTAGTGTGGAGAAGGCATTGAAGACGATGGCTCCGGATGCCATAACGGAAGAAGTAAAGAAAAGCGGATTGCGGGGCAGAGGTGGCGCCGGTTTCCCAACAGGTATGAAATGGGGATTCCTTGCCAAACCGGAAGGAGTGCCGAGATATTTGGTGGTGAATGCAGATGAAAGCGAACCCGGCACATTCAAAGACAGGTACCTAATGGAATTCATTCCGCATTTGCTGATCGAAGGAATTATTGTTTCCTCTTTTGCGATCGGAAGTAACAGGTCTTACATTTATATCCGCGGGGAGTTTGCATGGATCGTTGACATTTTAGAACAGGCGATTGCCGAAGCAAAAAATAATGGATGGCTTGGAAAAAATATTTTAGGCAGTGGCTTTGATTGTGAGATATATGTTCATCGCGGGGCAGGCGCTTATATCTGTGGTGAAGAAACAGCTTTGCTTGAATCATTAGAAGGCAAAAGAGGTAACCCAAGGATCAAACCACCTTTCCCGGCCATAAAAGGTTTATGGGATTGTCCGACGGTTGTAAATAATGTGGAAACCATTGCAGCCGTTGTTCCTATAATAAATGATGGAGGAGGCGAGTATGCAAAAATCGGAATCGGTAAATCAACCGGTACAAAATTGATCTCGGCCTGCGGCAATATAAAGAACCAGGGAGTGTATGAACTTGAAATGAATATTTCAGTTGAAGAATTTATATACAGCGATGAATTTTGCGGGGGCATTGCCAACGGAAGAAAATTGAAAGCATGTATTCCCGGCGGTTCATCGGTTCCAATCTTACCGGCTAATCTTTTATTGACAACGCTGAAAGGGGAGAAGAGAATGATGACTTATGAAAGCCTGGCGGATGGTGGTTTTGTATCCGGCTCCATGATGGGTTCGGGAGGTTTTATTGTGCTGGATGATAAACAGTGCGTGGTAAGACATACATATACACTCGCAAGATTTTACAGACACGAAAGTTGTGGCCAATGTTCTCCTTGCCGTGAAGGAACAGGATGGATGGAAAAAATTCTTTGGAACATTGAGACAGGGAAAGGAAAGATGAGTGATATTGACCTGCTTTGGGATATACAACGGAAGATCGAGGGGAATACGATCTGCCCGTTGGGTGATGCAGCGGCATGGCCGGTGGCGGCAGCGATACGGCATTTCAAAGATGAGTTTGAATGGCATATCACAAATCCTGATGATGCACAAAGAAAGAATTTTGGATTAGCACATTATGCTGATCCGATTCGTGTTCCTGCGTAAGGTTTCACGCAGCGGACGCAAAGGAGCAATGAACGCAACGAAGATGAACGAAAATGATATAGCAACTTTGGCACTGGATATTTGCTTTAAGATTCATCGGCAATATGGGCCGGGGTTATTTGAAAGTGTTTATGAAGAAGTATTTTGTCATGAATGGAGCAAAACGGGCATTCCTTTTAAAAGACAACAGGGAATTCCGTTGGTTCATGAAGAAATAAAAATGGAGATTGGTTTCAGGGCTGATGTGATTTTGGATAATAAAGTGATATTAGAAATCAAAAGTGTTGATGCTTTGGCTGATTTGCATTTTAAACAAGTTCTTACTTATTTAAAATTGACCAATTTAAAACTGGGGCTACTGGTAAATTTCAATATAGTATTATTGAAAGATGGAATAAAAAGAATTGCTAATAAATTATAAATCGCTGCGACGCTGCTTCGCTGTGTGCGCCGCGAGAAACAAAATATGGCTGACGAAGTAAAAAAAGAAGCACCTGCAAATTTTAAAGTCACGATCGATAATATAACTATCGAAGTGGCGCCGGGTACTACTATATTAAATGCTGCACGGCAGATCGGTGGCGATGTTACACCGCCTGCTATGTGCTATTACAGCAAATTGCAGGGCAGTGGTGGTAAATGCCGCACCTGTTTGGTGGAAGTAGCTGCTGGTTCTGCAGCCGACCCAAGACCCATGCCCAAGTTGGTTGCATCATGCCGCACCAATGTAATGGATGGGATGCTGGTAAAAAATATTACCAGTGAAAAAGTAACGGATGCACGAAACGGGGTGGTGGAATTTTTACTGATCAATCATCCATTGGATTGTCCCATCTGCGACCAGGCCGGTGAATGCGACCTGCAGGACCTTGGTTATAATCATGGCAAGGAAGGAACCCGTTATGAATTCAAAAGAAGAACATTTGAAAAAGAAGATATAGGCCCATATATCCAATTGCACATGACAAGATGCATTCTTTGTTATCGTTGCACCTATGTGGCCGACCAGTTAACTGATAACAGGGTGCATGGTATATTGGACAGGGGCGATCATTCAGAGATCTCTACTTATATCGCCAAAGCGATCGATAATGACTTTAGCGGGAATATGATCGATGTGTGCCCGGTTGGAGCATTGACGGATAAAACATTCCGGTTTAAGAACCGTGTTTGGTTCACCAAACCGGTGGATGCACACCGTGATTGTGAAAAATGCTGCGGTAAAGTAATCTTATGGCAGCGTGGCGATGAAGTATTAAGAGTGACTGCAAGAAAAGATGAATGGGGTGAAGTAAAAAGTTATGATGGCAAGCCAGGCTGGATCTGCAATGACTGCAGGTTTCATAAAAAGAAAGTTGGTGATTGGATGATCGAAGGATTGACAAATGTGAACCGTCATTCAGTGATCGCTCAAAATAAATACCCCGGGTTAAAAATTCCCAAAGAAACTATTGCTGATGTAATGGGAGGAAGAGACCCGAAATTGCTGATGGACATCCACAGCATCAGTGATGTCAACGATCCATCGGTTGACCTGAGTTTGATCGAAGGCCCGGCGACAAGTGAAACGTTTAAAAAAGTGAATGGTGAAAGTCAATAGGCAATGTGTAATTGTGGGACGTCAAAAGTGAGACGTGAAACCAGATCAATTTGTTTGACGTTTCCCTTTTCAAGTTTGACAATAAATTATAGATGAACATGCATTTATTAGTTATAGACCTGTGGTTCATTCTGGGAAAAACAATAATGATAGCCTGTATCGTCGGTCTGTCATTCTTTATTGCTATGTATACCACCTATGCAGAAAGAAAAGTAGCTGCATGGTTGCAGGACCGTCATGGACCGAACAGGGCGGGACCGTTTGGTATCTTTCAGCCACTCGCCGACGGCGGAAAATTATTTTTCAAAGAAGAGATCATTCCTTTAGCATCGAATAAATTTTTATTCATTCTTGGTCCGGCGCTGGCGATGATAACAGCTTTGCTGACAAGCACCGTCATTCCATGGGCCGCTCCATTTATTACCAAAGGAGGCACAGTGATCCCGATGCAGGTGGCTGATGTGGATATGGGAATCCTGATCGTGTTTAGTATCGTGAGTGTGGGTGTATATGGAATTATGATCGGGGGATGGGCATCCAATAATAAATTTTCATTGCTAGCTGCTATCCGCGGCGCTTCGCAGATGGTGTCTTATGAATTACCCATGGGACTGGCATTGATCGCTGTCCTGTTTATGACCGGTTCTTTAAAGATGAGCGAGATCGTAGCTAACCAGGTGCAGCATGGCTGGCATATTATTTATCAGCCGCTGGGGTTTATCATATTCTTTGTATGTGCGCTGGCAGAGTGTAACCGTACGCCGTTCGACATGGCGGAAGCAGAAAACGAATTGAACTTTGGTTATCACCAGGAATATTCATCTATGAAACTGGGTTTTTATTTATTTGCTGAATACATCAATATGTTTATCAGCAGCGCCGTTATGGTCACTTTATTTTTTGGTGGCTATGATATTCCTTTTGTCAATGAGGCATCATGGGGATTGAGTTCATTCTGGATGTCAGTTATCAGTTTCAGTGTGCTTATGACCAAAATATCAATGATGTTGTTTGTGTTTTTATGGATACGGTGGACGATCCCCCGTTTCCGGTATGACCAGTTGATGAATTTGGGATGGAAGAAATTAATTCCATTGGCTTTATTGAATATGATCATTACAGCGGCGGTGATGTTGTGGTTGAAGAAATAAGGCCTCCCCAAGCCCCTCCGAAGGAGGGGTTTCAGAGACTCCGGTTATTTGTAATTTGTTCTTTGGTTTGAAATTTTAATACTTACCCCGTAGGGGTAAAATGTTGGTAGCCCCCCGATTTATCGGGGGGAAATGAAAATGAAGAATGTATTCAGAACCCCGTAGGGGTGACATATAAACCCGGATGAAGAGAAAAAGGAAAAATAATTGGGTTTTCAAAACAAGATGAACAGAATTACAGAACGATGAAGTGAGTGACACAACAGACGATGATAGTAGTAATGCAGTTGACAAAATATATATTTGCGAACTTTTATAAAGTATGTTAACACAAAGAGCAAAACAGGTTGACCGTAAACCGATGACTTTCCTGGAGAGCATTTATCTCTGGAATATCCTGAAGGGTATGGGCATTACCATCAGCCATCTCTTTAAGAGAAAGGTGACCATTCAATACCCTGAACAAAAAAGAAGTGTTTCCAAAGTTTGGCGGGGTCTGCATGTGTTGAACCGTGATGAAGAAGGAAGGGAAAATTGTACCGCCTGTGGATTGTGTGCCGTGGCTTGCCCGGCAGAAGCAATCACCATGGAAGGGGCAGAAAGACTACCGGGAGAAGAACATTTATACCGGGAAGAAAAATATGCCGCGAAGTATGAGATAAATATGTTGCGTTGTATTTTTTGCGGATTGTGTGAAGAAGCCTGTCCGAAAGATGCGATCTATTTGTCGCAGACCATGACACCCGCCAATTATAGCAGGAAAGGATTTATATATAAGAAAGAAGACCTGTTGATACCGCACCCGGTAGAACAACCGGAAGCGTATCAGAAAGCATTGGGAGAAAAAATTATTAATTAATAATTATTAATTAATAATTGCCTAAAAGGGTAAAAACTGTTTATAGAAAATGTCGATAACTCAGATACTATTTTGGTTGCTTTCTGTAGTGGCACTGTTCAGCGCCCTGATGGTGATCAGCAGCAAGAACCCTGTGTATAGTGTGTTGTGGCTGATCGCTACCTTCTTTGCTATTTCCGGTCACTATATATTATTAAATGCACAATTCCTGGCTATTGTAAACATCATTGTGTATGCCGGGGCCATTATGGTGCTCTTCCTTTTTGTGATCATGCTGATGAACCTGAATAAAGAAACAGAACCGCGAAAGAACCGGTGGCTGAAAATGGCGGGAGCAGTAGCGGGCGGATCTTTATTGCTGGTACTGGTGGCTGCCTTAAAAAATGCTGATATTAAAACCCAACAGGCATTGGTGAATGAAGGAAGTATTGGGTTGATCAAAAACCTGGGAAAAGAATTATTCAGCACCTATGTAGTGCCGTTCGAGATAAGCAGTATTTTATTTTTAAGTGCGATGGTGGGTGCGGTGGTGATTGGGAAGAAAGAATGATTTGAAAATAGAACGATTTGAAAATTTGAAGATGAGAACCGCGAAACTGCATTTTCAAATCGAATAATTTTCAAATCTTCAAATTAAATATAATGCCGATAAACTATTACATATTTCTGTCCATTGCATTATTCTGCATTGGCATTGTGGGAGTGCTGACACGCCGCAACGCTATTATCATCTTTATGTGCATAGAGTTGATGTTAAACGCAGTGAATTTGTTGCTGGTGGCTTTTTCGAAAATGCATTACCTGAAAAACGTGGCGGCCAATGCAACAGCAGGAACAGACGGGCAGATATTTGTTTTCTTTATCATGGTGGTGGCGGCAGCGGAAGTAAGTGTGGGACTTTCGATCATTGTGATGATGTACCGGAATATACATTCGGTGGATGTGAATTTTTTGAACAGGTTAAAGCATTAGCATTTTATAAAAGATGAAAACAATCTTGCTTTTAATTGTGGTCTTACCTCTGGCAGGCTTTCTCATCAATGGATTGGGGAGAAAATCCTTTAGTAAAAGGTATATTGCATTTAATGCCTGTAGCCAGATATTGGCTGCTTTCGTTCTTAGCATCATAGCTTTTCTTGCTGTTAAAGAGAACGGCGGACAGGTTGTAAAATATTTTGATTTTATAAATGTCGGCAACCTTAAGATCCCTTTTGCTTTCCAGATTGACCAGCTTTCTTCTTTGTTCCTGTTAATTATCACTGGTGTCGGATTCCTTATTCATGTCTATTCGGCTGCTTATATGAATGAAGAGAATAATGAGCAGTATGGCAGGTATTTTTCTTTTCTGAATCTTTTTGTTTTCTCCATGTTATTGCTGGTGATGGGCGCCAACTATGTTATCATGTTCATTGGTTGGGAAGGAGTTGGGCTTTGTTCTTATTTACTGATAGGTTACTGGTTCAAAAACCAGGAGTACAACAAAGCAGCTAACAAGGCTTTTATCATGAACCGCATTGGCGATCTTGCTTTCCTGATCGCTTTATTCTGGCTGATCGCCAAACTGGGTACTGTTTCCTATAATGAAGTTTTTAGTGCAGCCAATCTTGCAAAACTGAAAAGCTCAGATATTACCATCATTACATTATTACTTTTTGTTGGCGCTGCCGGCAAAAGTGCGCAGATACCTCTTTATACATGGTTACCGGATGCAATGGCTGGTCCAACACCCGTATCTGCATTGATACATGCTGCCACCATGGTAACAGCGGGCATTTACATGATCGCAAGAAGTAATTTGTTGTATTCACTTTCTCCTGTTTCCATGAATGTAGTAGCGATAGTTGGTTTAGCTACTGCCATACTGGCTGCAACCATTGCCCTCAAACAAAACGATATTAAAAAAGTGCTGGCTTATTCTACCGTGAGCCAGTTGGGTTATATGTTCCTTGCCTTGGGTGTCGGCGCCTATTCGGCCGGCGTATTTCATGTGATGACCCATGCATTTTTTAAAGCATTATTATTCCTGGCTGCCGGCAGCGTCATTCATGCAATGGGTGGTGAGCAGGATATCCGCAATATGGGAGGACTGAGTAAGAAAATAAGAATAACATTCATCACTTTCCTCATCGGTTGTATTGCCATAGCAGGTATTCCTCCATTCAGCGGGTTCTTTTCCAAAGACGCCATTTTATTAGCAGTGTATGTTAAGAACCCTGTATTATATGGTGTAGCATTGTTTGGCGCATTGCTTACTGCTTTTTATATGTTCAGGTTATTGTTCATCACATTTAGCGGAAGCTTCCGCGGAACTGAAGAACAAAAACATCATGTGCATGAAAGTCCTTCAGCGATGACCATCCCGCTGATCATCCTTGCATTGCTTTCTATTGTTGGTGGATTGGTTGGGATACCCGAAGTGTTTATGAAAGGGGGAGATCGATTCAGTGCATTTTTATCCCCCGTGATCGCAGAGCAGGCTGAGCAAACAGTTTCTCATTCTACAGAATACATGCTGATGGCTTTGTCGACAGGTCTTGTGCTGCTGACGATCATTTTCGCCTGGTTCCAGTTTAGAAATTACCAGCGTAAAGAAGCTACAGGCTTTGGAAAAGTACTGGAGAATAAATGGTATGTGGATGAGTTGTATGAAAAATTAATTGTGAACCCGTTGCACAGGTTCGGAGGCTTTTTGAAAAATGTTATAGAAAAATTAGTTATTGACGGATTGGTGAATGGAGTTGGAAAGATGGTGAATTATAGCGGCCGCCAGTTCCGCTTGTTGCAGAGCGGGCAAGTGGGAAGCTATGTGTTGCTGATGGTGCTGAGTATGGTTGTGATATTTGTGTTGCAGTTTTTTTTAAGAAAATGATTGGGAAAAGTTCAATTGGGAAATTTGTGAATTCAATTTCAAAATTTCCCAATTCCAAAATTTCAAAATTGACTTAATGATTCCTCTTTTACTGATATTAATTCCTTTGCTGACCGGCCTGGTTGCATTCTTTATAAAGAATGAAAGATCAGTTCGTTCATGGACCTTGTTTTCTTCTGTTTTGACCATGGCTATTTCCATTCTTGGATTAACCCTGCTGAAGGACGATAAATACCTGGAATATAAATGTGACTGGTTGCCTGCATTAGGCAGCAGTTTTTCAGTGAAGCTCGATGGCATGGGACAATTGCTTTGTTTGCTCAACGCAGTTGTTTACCCGTTGATCCTTCTCGCAACCTGGAAGACAACCTATAAGAAAGCAAACAATTTTTTTGCACTCATGCTGCTTGCACAGGCAGGGCTGATGGGTGTATTCCTGGCAATGGATGCATTAGTATTTTATTTCTTCTGGGAACTGGCGATAATACCGATGTATTTTCTTTGTTCACAATGGGGAGGAGAAAGAAGGATACAGGTAACGTTCAAATTCTTTATCTATACGTTCATTGGTTCCCTGTTCATGCTGATCGGTATCCTGTATGTATATGCACACACAGAAACTTATTCATTCGATATCGCTGCATTTTATAAAGTTGTTCTTTCCGCCAAACAACAAACCTTTGTTTTCTGGTTCATCTTTATTGCCTTTGCCATCAAGATGCCCATATTCCCTTTGCATACATGGCAGCCCGATACATATGAACAGGCGCCCACAGCAACCACCATGGTATTAAGCGGCGTGATGGTGAAGATGGGAGTCTTCGGTATGATCCGTTGGTTGTTCCCGGTTGTAACGACCGCTTCCTACCAATGGGGGGATTTTATTACACCACTTGCCATTATCGGGATGATCTATGCATCATTGATCGCCCTTCGACAAGACGACTTAAAAAGATTGGTTGCCTATTCCTCGATAGCCCATATTGGTTTGTTGTGCGCAGGGATGTTTACACAAAATACCTATGGTGTGCAGGGTGTGATGATTCAAATGTTCAGTCATGGTATAAACATTATCGGTTTGTGGATAGTGGTGGAATGGATCGAGCGCAATACCGGCACCCGTAAAATTTCTGAATTGGGCGGACTTGCACAAACAGCTCCGGTGCTGACTTTTTTCCTGGTGATCATTGCATTGGCAAATATTGCATTGCCATTAACCAATGCCTTTGTAGGTGAATTCCTCATTTTTAACGGCATCCTGACCTCTTATACCCAATATTATGTTTGGTTTACTGTGATGGCAGGTATCTGTATCATACTTGGAGCTGTTTATACTTTAAATATGATCAGGAAAGTGGCTTATGGAAATGTAAATGAAAGAACAGCCGGGATTGTTGATATAAAGTTTAATGAAAAGCTGGCGTTGGGGATCATTGTTGTAGTGATCTTGTGGGTGGGAATTTACCCCCAGCCCATGCTGAACCTGACAAGTGATCTGACCGATTCATTGATAAATAAGTTTGAAGTGCTCAGGCATGTTGTGACACAGTAATTATAGATAAAGATTTATGAACGCATTAATATTATCGGCGGTTTTTGGTGTTATCATGATGTTCAGCGGCATTATGCTGAAGCGGAAAAGTTCTGTCCGCAATATTGCCGTCGCCGGGATCATCCTGTTGCTGCTGGTGAATATTCTTGAGATGTGCGGGACCGTTTTTTTTAAGTTTGATACAAAGGGTATGATCGTTTTTGACCGATTTGCCCTCCTGTTCAACACGATCGCTTTTCTTTCAACATTGCTCTACCTGTTGTTATCAGCCAGGGATATGGAGAATGTAGGGATCAATTATGGGGAATACCTGGCCCTGATCTTTTTTATTCTTTGTGGCATTACGCTCACTTCTTCTTTCAAATCATTACTCATTCTTTTCCTTGGGATAGAAATTATTTCCATTCCGCTTTATATTTTAACGGGCAGCGATAAAAGAAATCTGAAAAGTAATGAAGCTTCGCTGAAATATTTTTTACTCGGCGCCTTCTCCACCGGGTTGTTGTTAATGGGTATCGCACTTATTTACGGAGCACAGGGAAGTTTTGATACCGGGATGATCAGTTTGTTTAGCGAACCACCTTCACCATTATTGGTGGCCGGAATGATGCTGTTGCTGTTTTCCATGTCATTTAAAGCATCTATAGCGCCATTTCATTTCTGGACGCCGGATGTATATGATGGCGCCCCGACCGTTTTCACTTCTTTTATGGCCACGATCGTCAAGGCGGCTGTCTTTATTGCATTTATCCGTTTGTTTGATGAAGCGTTTGGTGCACTTCAAAATAAATGGCAATTGTTGATAGCGCTTATGACGGCAGCAACACTTTTCATTGGTAATATCACCGCGGTATTTCAGCAAAGTGTAAAAAGGATGCTGGCTTATTCCAGTATTGCACAGGCAGGTTTTATGATGCTTGCATTGTTTGCCATGAATGCCGATGCCAAGGAAGGCTTGTTACTTTATGTAACTGCATACAGTTTTGCCACGATCGGCATTTTTGCAGTATTGATAAAAATGAAAGACTACACATTTGATGGATTTAATGGATTTGCCAAACATCAGCCGCTGCTGGCTGCCACTACTACGATCTTTTTGTTATCACTCGCAGGTACCCCGCTTACGGGCGGCTTTCTTTCCAAGTTTTATATGCTGAAAGCAGCAATGGGTACGGGCAAACATATGTGGTTGGTAATTTTTGCCATCCTGATGGCTGCCGTTAGTGTATATTATTATTTCCGGATCATACAGGCCATGTATTTTAAAGAAGGTGATGCTCAACCGGTGGAACCCGATAGCTATCGGGTAACACCGGTATTTAAATGGACA
>DATHDV010000137.1:0-8787 GCA_035318845.1 Chitinophagaceae bacterium | reverse complement strand
CCTGTGCCGGCAGCAGCAACTGGAAAGCCAGCATCAGTGTAACCGGCGGAACCCCGGGAAAGAAAAATTCTATTGATGCCATCAACAATGATGCGATTGCACCGCAACTAAAAAGGGCCTATACAACAGACAATGTAACGATCGTTCTCGTTTATGATGAGCCGGTGGATAGTTTATCCGGCGCCACATTGGCTAACTACTCGGTTGATGGCGGATTAATTTTTCTCAGCGCCATAACCATTGGTCCTTTATTTAACCAGGTGCAGTTAAAAACAACGTCTCCGCTTGCGCCCAATACAGTTTATACAATTACCGCCACTAATGTAAAAGACTGCAAGAACAATACCATTGGTTCGGTGAACAAAGTGAGAGTTGGTTTGCCCGTCGATGCTGCCCCCGGCGAATGGGTCATCAATGAGATCTTATTCAATCCCCGGCCCAATGCTTTTGACTTTGTAGAATTTTATAATAACAGCAATAAGATCTTTGATGCATCAAAGCTGTATATCGCCAACCGGAACAGCAGCGGGGTGATCAGTTCTATCAAGCAATTAAGTACAACTCCTTTTTATGTTTTTCCCGGGGATTATATTGTTGAAACAGAGGATCCCGACAACCTTGCCATGCAATACCTGGTAAAAAATCCTGATAATGTGCTGGCCATCTCTTCACCACCTTCTTTTTCAGATGATGAAGGAGATGTGATCGCATTGAATTTCCAGGGGAATATCGTTGATGAAGTAAAGTATAAAGATGACTGGCATTTTAAATTGATAGATAACGATGAAGGCGTTTCATTGGAAAGAATTGATCCTGCAGGCCCGTCACAGGATGAAAACAACTGGCATAGTGCCGCATCAACGGCCGGCTATGGAACACCAACCTATAAAAACTCACAATACAAATTGCTGAATGCCATCCAGGCAACGATTGAAATTGTACCTAAAGTTTTTTCACCGGATAATGATGGTCATGATGATGTTGCTACCATACAATATGCCGTTACAGAACCCGGCTACACAGCCAACATTACTATCTTTGATGCAGCAGGAAGACCCGTTCGCAATTTGGTCCGCAACGGAACACTTGGCTTAAAAGGATATTGGAACTGGGACGGGTTGGATGATAAAGGAAATAAATTACCTGTCGGCGCATATATTATCTTCACCGAGATCTTTAACCTGCAGGGGAAGAAGGATAAGTTTAAGAATACGATTGTACTGGCAAGAAAATTATAATTAATACACCATCAACATGAACCCAAACAATCAGCAATTCATTAAAGTTTCTATCATAGTAGTGATCATTGCCGGTTTGCTCGGCGCATTAGCTGTAATGTCCAGTGGTATCATGCTGGCCAATGGCAAAATGATCGCTATCTGTCTATTGCTGATAATCTATGGGATCACGGCCACGATCTGCATGGTAGTTACATCTAAACCGGCCTACAAAACTATGGGCACAGCTGGCATGATCGTTTCAGTGATTGCTTTCCTGCTTGCTTTGATCATGATAGTGGGCACCGTTGAAAATGAAGAATTATTAAAAACAACTTTTGCTTTTTTTATCGCCTCTGTTGGAATGGCGCATATCTGCCTCCTGCATCATTTTAACTTGCAGAACAAATATGCCTTATATGCCCGCATGACGGCCACTGCTGCAATAGCCCTTTTTTCTTTTTTATTTATTATCCGGATATTCGAACCATTCTTAAGCCTCACTGCCCTGGTATACAACCAATCGGTCCTTAAAATTATCCTGGCGGCATTGATAGCAGACCTGGCAGCTACCCTGCTGGTGCCTTTGTGTAACCGTCTTAAAGTGAATGACCCTGCTGAGCAACTTACCCTTACATCTGAGCCCCCAGCTATGCATCATGAAGAACAAACTCCCGGAGTATAAATTGAAAACAACTCTTGGATTTTTCAGATAAAATATATGAGTTTTTTGGAGTCAAACCGCAGAATCCGCTTTTACCTGATGAATTTCCTGAATGGAGGAAAAGACAAATAGAATCTTCACACCGAAATATAAAATTCCTGATAATATTCTTCCTTCTAATGATTTTAACAGCGTTATTTCTTTATAATGTTAAAGAAAAGAAAGCCCCAACTACTACACCAGTTCAATATCAAAACCAACAAGGTCCTTGAATTGTTGTATCCGGCTGGAAATATCTTTTGCATTGATCTCTTTTAACCGCGTTGGCCCGAATTTTTCCACACAAAAACTTGCCATCGCCGAACCAACAATAATTGCTCTCTTCATATTCTCAAATGAAATGTCGCCTGTTTTTGCCAAATGACCTATAAAACCTCCGGCAAATGTATCGCCGGCGCCTGTTGGGTCAAACACATCTTCCAGGGGCAGGGCCGGTGCAAAGAAAACTTCATCACCATGAAAGAGCAATGCACCATGCTCTCCTTTTTTAATGATAAGATATCTCGGACCCATTTTCATAATGTTTTTGGCCGCTTTTACCAATGAAAATTGCCCGGTCAGTTGTCTTGCTTCCGCATCATTCACCAGCAACATATCCACCTGTTGCAATACTTCCTTAAGATCGGGCATGGCTATCTCCATCCAGAAATTCATCGTATCCATTACGATCAGCTTCGGTCTTTCCTTCAACTGGCTGATGACACTTGTCTGGATAGATGGTGAAAGATTGCCAAGCATTAAAAATTCAGCACCCTGGTAGCTATCCGGAACTTTGGGTGCAAAGTCAGCCAGTACATTCAGGTCGGTCACCAGTGTGTCGCGGCTGTTCATGTCTTCATGATAACGGCCACTCCAGAAAAATGATTTTTTATCCGGCACAATTTCTACTCCATCCAATTGCACTCCTCTCTTCTTTAATTCCTGCATTTCTTCTTTTGGAAAATCATATCCTACAATGGATATCTGCTGAACGGGTTTTACAAAATTGATAGCTGCATAGGCCACATAGGTAGCCGAGCCGCCAACTATCTTATCAATTTTTCCAAATGGCGTTTCAATTGCATCGAAGGCCATAGTACCGACGGAGATGAGGGACATGCTTAAAAGATTGAAGTGTTTTGTTGTAAAGTCATATTGGTCATATCAGTCATAATGGTCAAATAGTGAAGGACCCTTATATGACCCATTTGACCCTATATGACTTATCTGACTTTCTTCCGGTCGCAAACCTACATGAATTTTGTGTATTGAAAAAAGCAATCCGGAATGTTTACCTGCCCGACTTTATATTTTGATATAATAATAAATATTGTGGTCAGGCCGGAGTAACTTTGATCCCTATTCATCCGTAGCATGATCAAACGTTTTTCTATTACAATAAGTTTTGCTTTTATTTTTTGCAGTTCTCCTGCACAATTTGATACGTCTTTTGCCAAAACCAGTATCCGCCATTGCGCCGATAGTCTTGTCGCAGGATTTAAAACAAAAAACTGGGAACTTTTTGCCCGGTATAGCTATCCTGCTTTAATTGGCTCGATGGGTGGTAAGGATGAATTCAAGAAATACATAGCGATGATGTTTGATCCCATACCCGACAACGCATGGAAACAATATGAGCCCGGTAAGATCCTCCAGGTCATAAAGACCGGCGGGGATCTGCAAACCATCCTTGAGCTTAAAACTGTAATTGAATTGCAGGGTCAAAGGATCAGTTCGGTCACTTACCTTATCGGCGAATCATGGGATGGCGGCCTGTTCTGGACTTTCTTTGACAGCGAGGGTGACCGAACCTCAGCCATGCTCATTAAACCCGACCTGAGCGAACAATTGATCATTCCAAAAAGAATTGAAAAGATAGAACCGATCACTGCTGGTCAAAAGACCAAGAATAACCCGTAGTTGTATCAGCTCTGTTACAGCCCCGTTTATTATCTTTGAGCATGGCCGTATCAAAGCGAAAAAAAGCATCTAAAAAAGACCTGATCATCCGGAAAGCATCTGCCATGTTCCGGGAAAAAGGTTTCCCGGCCACTTCCATGCGGGATCTTGCCGAAGCGGTTGGATTGGAAGCGGCCAGTTTGTACAACCATATTCAATCCAAATCAGAAATATTGCAGGAGATCATTTTCCAAACTGCCAATGATTGTAATGTTCATTTGAATAACCTTGTTGATAATTCAATAACAAACAATAAAAAGATCGAATCACTGATACGGTTTCATGTAAAGATGATGATCAACCGGTTCGATGATTATTGTGTGATGATCAACGAATGGATCCACCTCCCGGAACCTTACCTGACAACTTTTACCACACAGCGCCGGAACTATGTGCAAAGGATGGAGACTATCATTGAAGAAGGTGTCCGCGATAAAGAAATGAAACCCGTTATGCCCTATGTGGCGATGCTGACGATCCTTTCTTCCGTACGGGGATTGGAGTTCTGGCATCGCAGCGGAAAAAAAGTTACCCCGGAAGAGATCGAAGATAATATGGTCAATCACCTGATCAACGGATTATCCGCCGGCAAACGGAGCCCTTTGGAGAAAAAATAGAAACAACATTATGTCCATTCATTTTCATCCGCTCAAAATAAAAGAAATAAAAAAAGAAACTATTGATTGTGTTTCTGTTTTATTTGAGATACCCGGCGAACTCAAAAATAATTTTTCTTTTCAGCAGGGGCAAAGCCTCACCATGCGGGCAATTATCAACGGAGAAGAAGTAAGAAGAACCTATTCGCTTTGCAGTTCCCCGCTGGATAATGAATGGAGAGTAGCCATAAAAAAAGTGGATGGCGGTTTGTTTTCAACATATGCTAATGACATATTGAATAAAGCCGTTATGCTGGAAGTGATGGAACCGGTAGGAAAATTTTACACGGATTTAGATCCTGCTAACAAAAAAAATTACCTCGCTTTTGCTGCCGGCAGCGGCATTACCCCGGTCCTTTCTATTATTAAAACAACTTTACGGACAGAACCCAACAGCAGCTTTACTTTAGTGTATGGAAATAAAAGCCGTGCATCTATCATTTTCTTTGAAGAACTGGAAGGACTGAAAAATAAATTCATTGACCGTTTCAATTTCATCAATATCCTCAGCCGTGAAAGAACCGAGTCAGCCATTAATTCCGGGAGGATCGATACGGCTAAGCTCATTGACCTGGGAAAACTGATCGATTACAGCAGGACCGATGAGATATTTATTTGCGGACCGGAGCAAATGATCTTTTGTGTAAAGGAATTTTTTTTGCAAAAAGGGATCAGTGAAAAATATATTCATTTTGAATTATTCACCACATCCGGACAAAAGACACAGGGAACAAGACAAAAGATACAAGCCGCTGAAGGCAGTGGACCGAAAAGTAATATCACCGTGAAGGTAGACGGAAGAAGTTTTGATTTTTCTCTTTCTCTTAACAGCGATATAACGATCCTGGATGCTGCTTTACAACAAGGTGCTGATCTCCCCTATGCCTGCAAGGGTGGCATGTGCTGCACCTGCAAAGCAAAGCTGCTGGAAGGTGAAGTGGAAATGGATGTACACTGGGGGCTGGAACATGAAGAAATTGAAAAAGGATTTATTCTTACTTGTCAATCCCACCCTAAGACCGAAAAAGTGGTGGTGGATTATGATATAAAATGACAATAATCATAGACATTCACCCCTTAGTTTTAGTTAAATTTGCTTTCTAAACTCATTGTAATGCCGACACATGATCTTGAGAATTTATTTCAGCAAAAAATAGATAATGAAATAAAGATCGAGCCGAAAGACTGGATGCCGGAGGCTTATCGCAAAACCAATATCCGGCAGATCAGCCAGCATGCACACAGTGAGATCGTGGGGATGCTGCCCGAAGGTAACTGGATCTCAAGAGCCCCTACCTTAAAAAGAAAAGCGATCCTGCTTGCAAAGGTTCAGGATGAAGCCGGTCATGGTTTGTATTTATATTCTTCCTGCGAAACCCTGGGAATAACAAGAGAAGAAACCATCAATGATCTCCACAGCGGGAAAGCAAAATATTCTTCCATTTTTAATTATCCCACATTGACATGGGCCGATATGGGTGCTATTGGTTGGTTGGTGGACGGAGCAGCCATCATGAACCAGGTGATGCTGACAAGAACTTCATACGGTCCTTATGCAAGAGCGATGGTTCGTATTTGTAAAGAAGAAAGTTTCCATCAGCGGCAGGGATTTGAAATTTTGCTGGTGTTGAGCAAGGGAAGCAAAGAACAAAAAGAAATGTGCCAGGATGCCATCAATCGCTGGTGGTGGCCATCGCTGATGATGTTTGGTCCCAAAGATTCTGAAAGTACCAACAGCGACCAGAGTATGAAATGGAAAATAAAAAGAAAGACCAATGATGAACTGAGGCAGAGTTTTGTGGATATGATCGCTGCGCAGGTAAATGTATTAGGGATGAAATTACCCGATGATAAATTGAAATGGAACGAAGAAAAAAAACATTATGATTTTGGCGAAATAAACTGGGATGAATTCTGGAACGTGGTAAAAGGTAACGGGCCCTGTAACAAACAACGTGTTGATGCAAGAAAAAAAGCATGGGAAAATGGTGAATGGGTGAGAGAGGCGGCAGCGACCTATTCAAAAAAGAAGGCCTCCCCAAACCCCTCCAAAGGAGGGGCTTTAGTTGCAGCTTGATAATTTGAAAATTAAAAATCTCAACAATGAATCTTATAAGAAAGTTTTACTACGGAGATATTCCAGAAGATAAAACTGGTGGCGAATTAAAAGACTCGTCGCCAATCCCCCCTTCGGGGGGTGGGGGGGCCGATTGGCCGTTATGGGAAGTTTTTATCCGGAGCAAACAAGGGCTCGATCATAAACATGTCGGCAGCCTTCATGCCACCGATGCACAAATGGCGATTGAAAATGCAAGAGACGTTTATACAAGAAGAATGGAAGGTGTAAGCATTTGGGTGGTAGAGAGTAAATACATCACCGCATCAAATCCCGAAGAAGCAGGAGAATTGTATGAGCCGGCCATAGATAAAATTTACCGTCATCCCACTTTCTATCATTTACCTGATGAAGTAAATCAAATGTAATGAGTGCCCTGATCGATCATACCTTATATCTTGCGGACAACTCACTCATCCTTGGCCAAAGAAACAGCGAGTGGTGCGGGCATGGACCTGTTTTAGAACAGGATATTGCCATCACCAATATTTCACTTGACCTGATCGGCCAGGCAAGAAACTTTTACCAGTACGCTGCAATATTGAAAGCAGATGGTTCTACAGAAGATAGCCTGGCCTATTTAAGAACAGAAAGAGAATATAAAAATTGTTTGCTGGTCGAGCAACCCATTGGCGATTGGGCACAGACCATTCTCAGGCAATATTTATTTTCCCAATATCAATATTTATTATTTCAGCAATTACAAAACTGGAATCCCGATAGCTATCGGGATGAACAAATAGCTGCCATTGCTGTCAAATCATTAAAAGAGACCGCTTATCATCTTCGCTGGAGCAGGGAATGGGTGATCCGTTTGGGTGACGGAACTGAAGAAAGCCGGCAACGAATGCTGAAAGCCATTGATGAATTGTGGAGATACACCGGTGAAATGTTTATACCGGCCGGTTATGAAAAAGAAACAGGCATTGACTTCAATAAAATAAAAGAAGAGTGGAATATAAAAGTTGACGAAGTATTTAGTGAGGCTTCTTTGATCCCCCCTTCGGGGGACGGGGGGGCCGTATTTATGCAAACCGGTGGCAAAGAAGGCAGGCACAGCGAACACCTGGGTTATATTCTTACTGAATTGCAATATTTGCAAAGGACCTATCCCAACTGCGAATGGTAAACAATGATGACAACGCATGAAATAGATAAAAAAACTCTTTTTGCTTTCCTGGAAGAAATAAAGGACCCGGAAGTGCCTGTCTTATCCATCATCGATCTTGGGATTGTCAGGGATATCAAATACAATGATGATGAACTGGAACTTATTATCACGTCCACTTATACCGGGTGCCCCGCCATGGATATGATCGCTGCTGATATCCGTTCTCAATTAACAACCCTTGGTTTCAAAAAAATAAAAGTTACTCAATCCCTTTCACCGCCCTGGACAACGGACTGGATGAGTGAATCCGGCAAAAGAAAATTACAGGAATATGGAATTGCCCCGCCTGATAAAAGGTTTTCTATTCCAATGGATGGTGTCGCCTGCCCGCTTTGTGATTCAAACAATACAAGATTAGTAAGTGAGTTTGGCAGCACAGCCTGTAAAGCCTTGTATCAATGTAAAGACTGCCTGGAGCCGTTTGATTATTTCAAATGTCATTAAGCATATAGAATATTTACGTTGTACTACGTAGCTTTAAAGCGTAGTAGTATCTTCGTCAACAAATACTTTCTAATGTCTTCCATTCTTTTTGAAATAAAAGACTCCGTTGGATTCATCACGCTGAATCGTCCCGATAAATTCAATTCATTCAACCGGGAAATGGCTTTGCTGCTGCAGGAAAAATTAGATGAATGCGCCTCCCTTCATGAAATAAGATCGGTATATATCACCGGTGCGGGCAAGGCTTTCAGCGCCGGGCAGGATCTGGGTGAATTGGCGGGTGAGAATGCGATCAGTATTGATATCATTTTATCTGAACATTATAATCCTGTCATTAAAAGGATCCGCAATCTTCCCAAACCGGTGGTTGCTGCTGTCAATGGAGTAGCGGCAGGTGCCGGGGCTAATATGGCTTTATGCTGTGATATAGTTGTTGCTTCGCAATCTGCTTCCTTCTTACAGGCTTTCAGCAAGATCGGGTTGATACCAGATAGCGGCGGCACTTATTTTTTACCAAGATT
>DATHDV010000136.1:0-15835 GCA_035318845.1 Chitinophagaceae bacterium | reverse complement strand
CAGGTACATGCCTTCACAATTCAATTCTTTACCGCCCTGGGCTAATATGGGACGCTTTTGGGGATCGATGGCAATACCGGGAGAACCAAGATTAATGATCTGCCTGATACGATTCTTCTCCACTACAATATCAACCGGGCCGATGGGTGGTGCACCGGTACTATTGATCAGCGTAACGCCACGGATGATCAATTGGGTCCAGGGGCCATCACCTTCTTTGACCTCGGGAGCTTTTTTTATTTGGGAAAAAGAAATGAACGGGAAAAGAAATGCAACAAGCAGTATAAATATTCTCATGACCTGAATTTTGGAGGAAAAAAGATACAGAAAACAAATCATTCCGGAAGGAATCATTCTATGGACCAGTTCATGCTTCCATCCTTTTCATCTTTTAATGAAATACCCAACTGGGCAAGCTGGTTTCTTATTTTATCAGAAGTGGCGAAATCTTTTTTATCCTTTGCTTCCTTGCGGATATCGATCAGCAATTGCATCACTCCCTGCAGTTTGATATTATCTGCTTCACTCACATTCTTCAATCCTAAAATATCTTCCAGGTAAATTTTGAACTTTGATCGCAGCAGTTCAAATGTTTGTTTTGATAAAGCCGTAACAGGAGTCGTTTTATCTTTCATGGAATTAATGACCGGCACCAGTTCAAACATATTGGCCAATACTTTCGCCGTACTGAAATCATCATTCATGAATTCATCGAACTCCGCTAAAAGTTTTTGAACCTTTGAGTTAAGTTCGGTATCGACTACCGACTCCTGACTACCGACTCCCAACTTTTCCAGGTTCTCATACCCCTCCCACAACCTTTTCAACCCTTTCTCCGAAGCAACCAATGCATCATTACTGAAATCCAATGTGCTTGTATAATGTGTTTGCAGGATAAAGAAGCGGATCGTCATCGGGTGAAAAGCTTTTTCCAGCAAGGGATGATCGCCACTGAATAGTTCTGTGAGTTTGATCACATTGTTATAACTCTTACCCATCTTGCGGCCATTGATGGTGATCATATTATTATGGATCCAGTAACGGACAGGAGCCACATGATTGCAGATAGTGCTTTGTGCAATTTCACTTTCATGGTGCGGGAATAACAGGTCCATGCCGCCGCCATGAATATCAAACTGTGCCCCGAGATATTTTGTAGCCATGGCCGAGCATTCAATATGCCAGCCGGGAAAACCAACACCCCAGGGACTTTGCCAGCGCATGATATGTTCCGGCGCTGCAGCTTTCCACAAAGCAAAATCAGCTTTATCTCTTTTTTCTTCCTGCCCTTCCAGCTCTCTTGTTGTTTCTAACAGGTCATCCAGCACTCTTCCGCTGAGTTTGCCATAATCATGCGATGCTGCATATTTTTTTACGTCAAAATAAACCGAACCATTCATTTCATAGGCAAATCCTGCTTTGATGATCTCCTGTATCATCCCGATCTGTTCTACGATATGCCCGGTTGCCGTTGGTTCAATGGTTGGTTTTAATGTATTGAATTGTTCCATCGCCCAATGAAAGAGGTTGGTGTATTTCTGCACCAGTTCCATCGGTTCTAATTTTTCCAGTACTGCTTTTTTGGAGATCTTATCTTCTGCCTCTCTGCCTTCTTCTTCAAAATGACCGGCATCAGTGATATTCCTTACATAGCGAACCTTGTAACCCAAATATTGCAGGTAGCGATAGATGACATCAAAAGTGATATAAGGTCTTGCATGACCAAGATGGCTTTCTCCACTCACAGTTGGTCCGCACACATACATCCCCACATGCCCGGGAGTGATCGGTGTAAAAACTTCTTTCTGCCTGCTGTAAGAATTATAAACTTTCAGTTCACTCATAAGTATAGCTTTTAGCTGTTAGCCTTTAGCTATTAGCTCAATTAAAATTACTATGTAGCAAAAATAAGGTATCTGCATGTGGTAAGAGATGTGTCATTACTTCCCTTTAGGGACGGGGGTTTTCAGTTGAACATCTGTTACCAGCATGTAATGATCTGACAGGTTCTTAACGATGCGGTTAAACTGTTTTATTTTAAAATGCTTGTCCGCAAAAATATAATCGATACGGAGCGTAGGCGACAGCCCGGTAAATGTCCTGCCGATACCGAAACCTTTTTTCAAAAAAGCGTCCTGCATATTTGCCCGAACGGTATGATAGGTATAAGAGTTGGGAACATCATTCAGGTCGACGCACATCAAAACAGGGTGGGGACTGTCTTCCAGCATCTCCCTGATAATATCAGCCTGTATGCTCCGGTTCGAGATCCCTCTTTTCAGTTTGGATAAAATGCTGCGGGAGTTGCTCAGCATGCTGTCTTCAACACTTGTTATTTTATTTATTTTTTCATAATCTTTTCTGCCCAGCTGCAATGATTGCAGGTGCGTGGTGTAAATGCGGATGGTGTCGTTGTTCACTTTAATGTCTGCATGCAACAACACGTCAGGGAGAGTGGGCCGGGGATAGCGGATAAAACCACTGTCAATGATCGGGTACCGGGAAAAAATAATAGAGCTGTAAAAAAGGTTATCACCATCCGTATCAAAAGAAAAATAGAAATAAGGATAGTTCAGTTCTTTTTGTATCGGGGTTATATTATCATAAAAATCGGCGAGTGTGGATGTATGAAATTCCTGCAGGCAAAGCACATCGGCATCCTGTTGTTTGATAAGGTCAAACATTTTAAGTCTTGCCTGGCTTCCCTTGTTATTGTTCCGCTTCATTTCAATGAACCGGTCCACATTCCAGGTAAGTACCCTGATCGTGCCCGGCTCCTTTTTATACCTGAACCCGCCCGTCATGTGAAAAGCAAAAAAAACGATGATGCTGTAAAAACTCAGTAATAATGCAATGCCTGATACGAGGGCAATACGGGGTTTTAATATAATGAGCCACCAGGCAAGGAACAAAATAACCAGCAGCAGCAAAACAGGGAACATAAGTCCCAATAAAGAAATAAGCCACCATTTTTGCGGGTTCAGGTAAGGCGCCAGGCAGGACAAAAGAAAAAAGAAAACAACAATGATGTTGCAATAAATAAAAAAATGTTTGGTGAAGAGGCGGAACTTGCTGGCCATTGATGCAAATTAAGAAAAAGCTGCTAGCTATTAGCTGTTAGCCCTTGCACAAGAGTTTTTTATTTAACTGATTTTCCAGATTAGTAAAAGATTTGATGTCACAAGCTAACGGCTAATGGCTAATAGCTCACAGCTCTTCTTCACCCGCCCTTTTCAATAATTTCTTTTCTTCATCGGTTAAAGAGTCATAACCATGCTGGTTTATCTTGTCCAGTATTTCATCAACCCGTTGCTGGGTCAGGTTGGGAGTTTTTGTATAGGGTGTTGATGATGACTTATAAAATAATTCTTCTTTAATGTCTTTCCCCTTCCTCGGTTTATCAGGGTTAAAAAGATCGTTCACCCACTCAAAAAAATTATTCATCCACCTGCTCCAGTCAAATCCCCTCCGTAAAAAAAAGACAAATAAAACCCCGGTAACCGCCCCGGCAATATGTGCGATCAGGTTCCCCGTATCGCTGAAAGAGATCGTGGCCAGGTCAGAGATAATGAAAAAAGCTGTCAATGCCCACAAAGGGATACCACCGCCGATCATAGGAAAGATCCGGTAGCCCGGTGATAGCATCGTCGTGGCGATCGCCAGGGCCATCACACCTGCTGATGCACCCAGTGCATTAGCAACAGGTAATTGCGCCTGCAAAGAGGGTAAAAAATTATATGCCAGTACAAAAGCAATCGCACCGCCCAATGCTCCGTAAATAAAAACAGGAATAATTTTTTTGTTGCCGGCCATATCCTGGAATATGTAACCAAAGCACCATAACCAGAGCATATTGGAAAATATTTTCCAAAAATTATCATGCACAAACATATGCGTGATAATGGTCCATGGCCGGGTCAGCATCGTATTAGGGTCGGCTGGCAGGGTAAACAAACTCAGAACATTCTTATTGAAGTAAATGAGAGCTTCTTCCTTTGGATACCTGAAATACCAGACCGCTTTCATAAAAGCAAGACCAACAAACATGATCAGGCAGATGGCGATCAGCGTCATCAGCATGTTACCACTTTGCCCGAGGGATATTTTTGGTTTATATTTTTTTTCAGAATAGACCATAAGAGTCATACAGGTCAAATTAGTCATATAAGTCATACCAGTCATATTGGTCAGATAATGAATCTTCGTATTTGACCCATTTGATTTATATGACCTCTATGACTTTCTTAATACAACGTTTTACGGTTGGTTTTATTCCAGATCATTACAATTATAAATCCTGTCAATGCTCCGCCAAGATGGGCGAAGTGTGCAATATTATCTCCCTGTATCTGTCCAACTCCACCGAACAAGTCAATAGCAGCCAGCCCCAGCATGGCCCATTTGGCTTTTATTGGAATTGGTATCAACATAATATAGAGCTCTGTATTTGGAAATAAATAAGCAAATGCCACCATCACACCCATGATAGCTCCCGAAGCTCCGAGAGCCGGGGCTAAAAAACCAACCCGGGGAATAAGCTGGTTGATCGTTTGCTGATCATGTGTTTCAATAGCAATTGATAGTTGCTGAATGAGTGCGGGATCGTATCGCAGGTGCTGTACCAGTAAATGACAGGCAGCAGCGCCTAAACCACAAACCAGGTAAAAGGATAAAAAACGTTTGGGGCCCCAAACGTTTTCCAGTATCCTTCCAAACATCCAAAGGGTGAACATATTGAAAAGGATATGGTAAAAAACAATTCCACCCCCCGGGCCGTAAGAAGCATGTGCAAACATATGTGTAGCGACCTGGTAAGGTTTGAAATCAGGCGAATCAACCGGGTACAAAGCCAATATATCAGTAAGGTTAAATTCAGGTTTATTAAAAACCAACTGGGCTACCCATACCAGGATATTTATTATGATCAGGTTTTTTACGATCGGCGGGAAACGGTCAACACGTGTAAATTGAAAATTACTCATTGGGCAAATTTAAGGCTAAGTATTGAGTCGTTAGTCTTTAGTCGTTAGTCTTAAGTTAATAGAAATATTTTTTCTTAAAGATCATTGGCTCACGAATAATGACTAAAGACTATCGACTGTTCTCAACTTCAACTGTACCACATTCTCAATATGATGTGTGTGGGGGAACATATCAACGGGCTGCACTTTGGTTACTTCATATTTTTCACCCAGCAGGTTCAGGTCACGGCCCTGCGTGGCAGGATTGCAGCTTACATATACAATGACAGGCGCCGCTATTTCCAGAAGTTTATTCACCAGCTTTGGATGCATGCCCATTCGCGGTGGATCGGTTATGATGACATCGGGTCGGCCATGTGTTTCAAAAAATTCATCGTTGCATATATCAATTACATTCCCGGCTATAAATTCAGCCGTTGATAAATTATTCATCGCTGCATTTTCTTTGGCGTCTTCAATAGCGGCTTCTATCATTTCCACCCCGATGATCTTTCCGGCTTTCTTACTTACAAAGATCCCGATGCTGCCCGTACCACAATACAGATCATACACAATTTCCTTTCCTGTCAGTTCGGCAAAGTCGCGGGCAATCTTATATAACCGTTCTCCCTGTGAAGTATTGGTTTGAAAAAAAGATTTGGGACCGATCTTGAATTGGAAGTCTTCTAATTTTTCAATCACATATCCTTTACCGGAAAAAGTGACCGGTTCCAGGTCATGCAGGCTGTCATTCCATTTTGTATTGACCGTATATAATAATGTGGTAATGGAAGGAACTTTTTCCTGCAGGTATTGTAATAATCTCTTTGTTTTTTCATCATCGTCTTCTGCTACAATTACATTGACCATCACTTCCCCGGTGCTGCAGATCCGTATTTGAATATTTCTTAAATAACCCGTATGATGCCGTACATCATAGAACGATAAATTGTTTGCCTGTGCATATTCCCGGATCGTTTCCCTGATCTCGTTGGATGGTTCGGATTGCAAATGACAACGATGAATGTCAACTACTTTATCAAAAAGCCCTTTGGCGTGGAAACCGACGGCACCCTCGGAAAGTATTTTCGATATTGAAGAGTCTTCGGAAGTCCCCCCTTGCGGGGGATTTAGGGGGGCCGGGGGGGCTCTTTGATACTCCGCTTCTGGTATATATTTCATCGTACCAAAAGTATACTCCAGTTTATTCCTGTAATAGCGGTCATCCTTTGCTCCTACTATAGGCAAAAGATCAGGCAGGGGTATTTTTCCTATCCTTTGCAAAGCATCCTTTACCTGTTGTTGCTTGAACTTTAATTGATCTTCATAAGCCACCATCTGCCACTGGCAACCGCCGCAATCGCCAAAATGTTCGCAAAAGGGAGTTACCCTGTCGGGCGATAATTGATGAAATGTCAGCGGATAGCCTTCGGCCCAATCCTTTTTATTTTTATATAAAAAAATATCTACCACATCACCCGGAACGGTTCTCTCTACAAACACTACTTTCCCCTCCCAGCGGGCCAGGGACTTACCCTCTGCGGCAAAATCTTCTATGAGCATTTGTTCTAAAATGGTATTTTTTTTCTTTTTCCGGGGCATGCCGCAAAAATAAGTTTAAGAGGTTCAATAAGTTCCAAAAGTTTCAGAAGTCAGGGTCTCCAAACAACCTTTTAAACTTTTTAAACATCCTAAACGTTTAAACCCCGGGGCTTATCTTTACGGGATTCATTCTGACTTATGAAACGATTTTTACTGTCACTGAAATTACTGTCTGGCCTGGCTGTTTTTGCACAAACCGGTTACGAGATCAAAGTAACTTTTAAGCCTTTTAAAAATCAATATATATACCTCGGCCATTATTTTGGCAAAAGCTATCCCATTATTGATTCAGTCATGCTGAATGATAAAAGCGAAGCCGTATTCAGGGGAACCCAAAAATTGCAGGGCGGCATCTACCTGGTCGGCTATCCCAATAAGACCGGTTTTTTTGAGATACTGATCGATAAACAACAGAATTTTTCTGTGATGGCCGACACGGCTACGATCAGTAAAGGCGTTAAGTTCATCAACTCGCCGGATAATAGTTTATTCACGACTTACCAGCAACACATGTCGACGTCCGGGAAAGAGATCCTGCATGCACAAGAAGAATTTAAAACGGCGACAACCGCAAAAGATTCTGCTCACTGGAAAGAAGAACTGATCCGGCTGGATAAAGATGTAACGAATTACCGGGAAGAAATGATCAAAAAGGATCCTTCCGGTTTTCTCAGCACGTTATTAATTACCATGCGGGAACCGCAACTGACAGGCCGTTTGAAAGACCCGGCGAATAAAACAGATTCTATTGACTCCTATAATTTTTATAAAAAACATTTTTGGGATGGTGTTAATTTCTGGGATGGCAGGCTGGCCTATACCACTTTATTTGAAGAAAAACTGGATAAATACTTTTCTCAACTGGTAGTACCTCACCAGGATTCCATAATCAATGAAATGGACTGGATGCTTGGAACGGCCAGCATTAACGAAGAGATGACAAGGTTCCTGCTCGTTAAATTCGTCAACCGCTATCTCAACCAGAAATACATGTGGGAAGACGCCATCTTTGTTCACCTGTTTGAAAAATATTTTGCACAGAAAAATTATTCATGGCTCAACGACAAGGGCCGCAAAACAATTACCGACCGGGCCTACAGTTTAATGGCAAATATCATGGGCACTCCTGCTGCAGATATTGAATTGCCCGATTCAGCCGGCAAGGCCACATCGCTGTATGAACTGAATGCCGACTATACGATTGTGGCTTTTTGGGACCCCACCTGTAGTCATTGCAAAGAAGTGTTACCCAAGCTGGATTCTTTTTACCGGGCCAAATGGAAAGCAGCCGGTCTGAAAATATTTACCGTAGCCAAAGAAACGGATGGCACCAGAAAAGACTGGATGGATTTTATCAACCAACAACATTTGCAGGATTGGACCAATGTGTATTATTCAAAGACAGATGACAAGGCCCGGATCAATGCAGGTATCCCGGGGTATTCGCAGCTTTATGATGTCCTTACTTTCCCGACATTATATTTGCTGGACAAAGAAAAACGGATCGTAGCTAAAAAACTAACTTACCAGCAGATCGACGATGTGTGGCAATTGAAATCGAAAGGACAGTAAGAAAGTTGCTAGTTGCTGGTTATTGGTTACTGGTTATTTCAGACCGGTAATAACATTACAAATTATGAGCAACCAGTAACTAGTCACCAGAAACCAGAACCAAGAAAAAAAGAATATGAGCAAAAAACTATTGATCGCTATCCTTGCATGCTTCCTTATCCTTCATGCATCAGCACAAACGCTTTTTACGTACGGCAAATATTCCGTTGATGCAAAAGATTTTCTGCGTGCCTATACAAAGAATAATACCCAGCCGGTTGTAAATAAAGCCAAAGCCATCAACGATTATCTTGATCTGTATATAAAATCCCGGTTAAAGATCCAGGAGGCGTATGAAAGAAGATATGATACACTACCGCAGATAAAAACGGAAGTGGAGAACCTGCGGACACAGATCGCAGAGAACTACATGACCGACCCTGACATGGCGAGCCGCCTTACCAAAGAAGCTTTCCGGCGGAGTTTGAAAGACATACATGTGGCGCATATTTTTATTTCTTTCAGGAATGCAACCGGTTCTGTTGACACGATGGCCGCCCAGAAAAAAAGAGATGATATATGGAAACAACTGCAAAAAGGAGATGATTTTTTAAAGATCGCAGAGCAAAACTCCGATGACCCTTCCGTTAAAAACAATAAGGGGGACCTCGGTTACATTACTGTTATGACCCTGCCGTATGAATTTGAAAATGCCATCTATGCTACTCCTGTTGGAAAATATTCATCCGTTGTCCGTTCAAAAATAGGCTATCATATTTTCAAGAATTTGGGAGAAAGAAAAGCAGTTGGCAAGATAAAGGCCCAACAGATATTATTAGCCATTCCCCCCGGCGCCACTGATGCAGAGAAAAAACAAATTGCCGGCAGGGCCGATTCACTGTATAAAAAGATCATAGCTGGTGAAAATTTTAACCGCCTCGCCTCTTCATTCAGCAATGATTATATCAGTGCAGCAGCTGGCGGCATCATGCCTGATATCAGTGTAGGTCAGTATGACCCTGTTTTCGAAAACGTGTTATGGTCTTTAACCAAAGACAACGCTGTCAGCAAACCTTTTCTTACTCCGCATGGCTGGCATATCGTAAAGCGGCTTTCTTTAAAACCTGTCATTACCGATCCCAATGATAAATCCAATATGCAGGACCTGCAACAACGGATCACGAATGATAACCGCTGGAAATCTTCCCGTGATTTTATCTACAACCAGGTGATATCAAAAGCCGGTTATAAAAAATTTCCTTATGATGATGCGGCACTTTGGAACATGTCAGACAGTGTGCTTGACCTGAAACCCATGCTGCCGATCGGCCGTACGATTATTGCCACTACTCCTATGTTCAGTATCGGCGATTCCGTTTATAATGCCACTGCCTGGGTAAATTATGCCAACGTGTACCGGTTCAAGCAGGATGGAACCGGGGCCAAGCCACATGAGCAGGTAAGGGAAGAATGGGTGAAGTTTGCGATGATCAATTATTATAAGGTCCACCTGGAAGATTTTAATGAAGAGTTCCGCAACCAGATGCAGGAGTTCAGGGATGGTAACCTGTTCTTTGAGATCATGCAGCAGGAAATATGGAACAAAGCACAAGGCGATAGTGCAGCACTCCAGGCGCTTTATGAAAAAAATAAAAATAATTACCTGTGGAAACAAAGTGCCGAAGCGGTGGTATTCTTTTGTTCAGATGAATCGATCGCCAAAACAGCTTATGCGGAAATAAAAAAAGACCCCGGCAGCTGGCGGAAAGTTGCAGAAAAATACACGGAGAAAATTGTAGTTGATTCATCCAGGTATGAATGGAGCCAATTGCCCAACCTGAATAACGTGACACCCAGGGCCGGCATGATCACAACACCGCTGCTGAACAAGATCGACAATACAGCTTCCTTTGCTTATATTTTAAAAGTTTACCCGCAACCAACACAACGCAGCTTTAACGAAGCGAAAGGTTTGGTGATAAACGATTACCAGGCATCACTGGAGCGGGAATGGAATGAAGCATTGAGAAAAAAATTCCCGGTAGTGATCGATCAGAAAGTACTTGCTGAGATTTCGAAGTAAATCAGGAATAAGAAATGAAAAATAAGGAATAAGGAAGTGCTGCCAACTTTCTCATTCCTTATCTCTTATTATTTATTTCTCATTTTATAACTCTTTCACCACATTCGCCACCACATGCGGTTTTCCCAATGTGTAATAGTGTAATACCGGGACCCCGCTTTTCTTTAATTCTTTTGACTGTGCCAGTAACCATTCAGTTCCAATTTTTTCAACATCGTGATCTTCTTTGCATTTTAATATCTCTCCGGAAAGGTCGGTGGGGATATCTACATAGAATGTACGTGGTATAATACTGAGTTGTTTCTTTGACGTGATCGGTTTCAACCCTGGAATGATCGGGACGGTGATACCTGCTTCCCGGCATTGTTTTTCAAAAGCAAAGAATTTCTTATTGTCAAAAAACATTTGCGTAACGATATATTCAGCACCGGCATCCACTTTTCTTTTTAAATATAAAAGATCGGTCTGCATATTCGGCGCTTCAAAATGTTTTTCCGGGTAACCGGCCACACCTGCACAAAAGGTGGTGCTGTTGTTTCCTTTTAATTCTTCTTCCAGGTAGACCCCTTTATTCAGGTTGACAACCTGTTTTAAAAGATCAATAGCATATTTATGACCTCCCGGTTCGGGTTCAAAAGATGTCTCACTTTTTGCAGCATCGCCACGCAACACCAATACATTGTCGATACCGAGATAACTCAGGGTCAGCAATGCATCTTCCGTGTCCTGGACCGAAAAGCCGCCGCAGATCAGGTGAGGAACTGTATCAACATTATATTTATTCATGATAGAAGCACAAATGGCTTCCGTGCCCGGCCGCTTACGTATCACAACTTTTTCAAAATTACCATCCTCTTTCTTTTTAAATATATGTTCACTCCGGTGGTAGGTAACATTGATATACGATGGTTTAAACTCCATTAACGGATCAAGGTGGTTATAAATACCTGCAATGCCTTTTCCCTTCAACGGAGGAAGTATTTCAAAGGAGATGAGTGTGTCTTTAGCTGCGTTGATATGTTCAATAACCGTCATAAGGCGCAAAGCTAATGATGCGGAGGCATTAGTCAAAACCACGTTAAATGATCCCGATAATAATCGGGACAATCGCCTCTCATTAGTCACCATAGCTTATTTTTGCTTACTATGCCTGTTACCATCCAGACAAAAGGCCTTGTAAAAAAATATGGCAGCCGCACAGTTGTCAACCATGTTTCGTTTGAAGTGAACCAGGGGGAGATCGTTGGTTTATTAGGGCCCAATGGCGCCGGCAAAACCACATCATTTTACCAGGTGGTAGGATTGATAAAACCGGATGAAGGCCGTGTTTTCCTGAACAATGAAGATATTACCAGCCTGCCCATGTATAAACGGGCAAAGATGGGCATTGGTTACCTGCCGCAGGAAGCATCCATATTCCGCAAACTGAGTGTGGAGGATAATATTGCCGCTATCCTGGAAATGACCAAACTTAGCAAACAACAACAAAGAGATAAGTTGGAATTATTGCTGAATGAATTGAGGCTGCAACATGTACGCAAAAACAATGGTGATGTATTAAGCGGGGGCGAAAGAAGAAGAACAGAGATTGCAAGGGCATTAGCCGTTGATCCGAAGTTTATGTTATTGGATGAACCCTTTGCCGGTATTGACCCGATAGCCGTGGAAGATATACAGGCCATTGTAGCCAGGTTGAAGTATAAAAATATCGGCATCCTGATAACCGACCATAATGTAACAGAGACCCTTTCTATTTGCGACCGGGCTTACTTACTGATCGAAGGCAAAATATTCAAACACGGTACGGCAGAAGAGTTGGCGGCTGATGAAGATGTGCGGCGATTGTATCTCGGCAGGAATTTTGAACTGAAAAGGAAAGATTATCTTCACGAAGAAGCCATTAAAGCAGGAGAAGCTTCAGAACTTTAAATTTTTTCCCTGTCCTTTTATTTTTCTATTTTTCCTTCATCAATGAACCTGCTCAGCTCCTCCATATCATCCCTTGCCCGCATGAGGCTCTGGCGCATCGAAGCCTGGAGGAATAATCCATTGGATGCACAGCGGGAAGTGTTGCAGGAGCTTGTCACTTCCGCACAATACACCGAATTTGGAAGAAAATATAATTTCTCCAACCTCTTTAATGTCCGTGATTTTAAAGCTGCCGTTCCCATTCATGAATACGAGGACATGAAACCGTATATACAACGGATCATGAACGGCGAACAAAATATTATTTGGAACACCCCGATCTATTGGTTTGCAAAAAGCAGCGGCACTACCAGTGAAAAAAGCAAGTTTATTCCCATCAGCGATGAAAGCCTCGAAGACTGTCATTATAAAGCTGCCAAAGATGTGCTGACATTATATTACCAGTATCATCCCGATTCTGAGTTGCTCACCGGTAAAGGCCTCGTGATCGGCGGCAGCCACAATATTAATCCCATGAACAATGAAGTACAGTATGGCGATCTCAGCGCCGTGTTGCTGCAAAACTCACCCTTCTGGGGTCATTGGATACGTACCCCCGATCTTAGTATTGCGTTGATGGATGAATGGGAAAGCAAAATTGAAAAATTGGCTGCTATTACGATCAGGGAGAAAGTAACTTCTGTATCGGGTGTTCCTACCTGGACCATTGTCCTGTTCAAACGTATCCTGGAGATCACCGGCAAAAAAACAATAAGTGAAGTATGGCCATCGCTGGAACTGTTTATACATGGCGGTGTTTCCTTTACGCCGTATAAAGAACAGTTTCAGAAACTCATTGGCAAAAACATTAATTACCTGGAAATGTATAATGCCAGTGAAGGTTTTTTTGCAGCACAGGATATCCCGGGTGAAGAAGAGATGTTGCTGTTTACCGATCATGGGATCTTTATAGAATTCATGCCCGTCCATGAATATGGAAAAAAAAATCCGGAGACGATCAGTTTGCAGGATGTTGAGCCGGGAAAAAATTATGCCCCTGTCATCAGTACCAATGGCGGCCTGTGGAGATATTTATTGGGTGATACTATCCAGTTCACTTCGCTGAAACCTTTCCGTATAAAAGTTACCGGCAGGCTGAAACATTATATAAATGCTTTTGGCGAAGAAGTGATCGTTGACAATGCAGATAAAGCGATCGCGGTGGCTTCGGAAAAAACAGGTGCCGTTGTGAATGACTATACTGCAGCGCCCATATTTTTTTCAGAAACTTCCAACGGAGCCCACGAGTGGCTGATCGAGTTTGATAAGGAACCGGAAAGCCTGGAAGCCTTCACCAAAGAACTGGATGCAGCATTAAAGAACGTCAACAGTGATTATGAAGCCAAACGGCACAAAGACATTGCGCTGGGTTTGCCGGTCATTCATTCCTTAAAAAAAGGAACTTTTTCTGAATGGCTCCGGAATAATGGAAGGCTTGGCGGGCAACATAAAGTGCCGAGGCTGAGTAATGAAAGGACCCTCCTGGAAGAAATTCTGCAAATGAATATTGCTACATTTACCAATAAATAAATAACAATGAAACTACTGGACGGAAAAGTTGCCATTATCACCGGCGCTGCCCGTGGCATCGGGGAAGGAATAGCATTGAAGTTTGCTGAACAAGGCGCTCATATTGCTTTTACATATGTTAGCGACAGCAGTGCAGAAAAAGCAGCGGCATTAGAAGAAAAGATCAGGATACAAGGAACAAAATGCAAAGCATATAAGAGCAACGCAGGTGACTTTGCCCAATGCGAAGCCTTTGTAAATGATGTATTGAAAGAATTTGGTACGGTAGATATTTGCGTGAACAATGCCGGCATTTCAAAAGATAATTTATTGCTCCGCATGACGCCGGAACAATGGAATGATGTGATACAGGTAAACCTGAACAGTGTATTCTATATGACCAAGCAGGTCATCAAACCGATGATGAAAGCCAGATCAGGCTCTATTATTAATATGAGTTCCATTATTGGTGAAATTGGCAATGCAGGACAAAGCAGTTATGCTGCCAGCAAAGCCGGCATTATTGGTTTTACAAAATCTGTGGCCAAAGAACTCGGCAGCCGCAATATCCGTTGCAATGCCATTGCCCCGGGTTTTGTAGAAACAGACATGACCAGTTATCTAAAAGATGAAGCAGCTGATAAATACAGGTCCGGGATTCCATTGGGACGTTTTGCTTCTACGGAAGACATTGCGAATACAGCTTTATTCCTCGCTTCGGATATGGGTTCTTATATCACCGGGCAAACGATCAGTGTTTGCGGGGGGTTGAATATATAATAGAACTAAGATTTTTTGATTAGAACGATTTATAGAAAAATAATGTATGCTCACTACCATGACCTATAATCCTGATAGTGGGATTATATTAAATGAAATAGATTTAAAGTGGTATATCGAAAGGGAGGTAGCAAGAAACTTATTGGGAAATAGCCATACCCCTGCTGACCAAACTATTGAAGGGACTGGCATCCATCAGCAAAGAGATATCTATGAGAACTATAATAATCAGGAAAACTATTTTTTTCTAAACTACAATAGTAATCGCCTTTCAGAAATTGAAATCCATAATGGGTTTGAAATTACTATTAAAAAAATCGTTCTTTCGTTTGACAAAAATATTTCTGAAATTATTTCAGAACTTCAGACCATTTCTCCCGAACCAGAAGATATAATAACAGGAGAATATTTTTTTAAAGAATTAAAATTAAGTATTGCTGACGCCGAAGCGATGGGTGGTGATGGCAATCATCTTTCTTATTTTTATTGCGCAGCAAATACTGACCATTTAATTAATAAGAGATAACCTACATACACATTTCCCTTTCTTTATCCCTGTCTGCAAATCAAAATCCTTTCTTCGCCGGTTTAAATGTATCCTTGCTCTTTACGATCTTAACTTCTTTAATATTCAGTTTGTAATTGGCGATCTTATCGTCCTCATCTGTCACCGCTTTTGGCAAACCTTCTTTCACCAGGTTGGAATAACTCATCGGCGAAGGCCTGTTTTGTTCCAGCGCTTTTTTCAAAGGCTCCGCTTCACTCTCATCAGTTACGATCGTAACAAACATATTATTGGTCTGCCAGTATTTACGGATAGCATTGTTTACATCAGCCAGCGTTAATTTGGCAAGCAGGGCATCCATCTCTTTGATATAATCCTTACGACCATAGAAATGTGAATCCATCAGGAAACCCAGCTGTCTTTCGGGTGTCTGGATATATAATTTATTATAACTGCGCAGGAATTGCCTGGTTAGTTCAAAATCTTCCTTGCTCATTCCTTTATTGATCATTTCATCCACCTGGCTAACGGCCATTCGGAGGGCAAAATGTGCATGCCCTGTTTCAATATCCTTTAATTCGGAGTATTGCTTTTTCAATCCTTTTGCAACCTGCACCGGGCGGATCCACATCGAGAAATAATTAGAACTCCTCGGTACTCCTGAAACGGGAAGCATATTGCCTCCTCCATTCTCATACCATTCGATATAAGAATAATCTCCATAGTTCATCGAACGGGTGCTGCGGATCTTATTATATAAAACACCATAACTTTTCCGGTGCTCGCCCAGATAAGAATTCGCCACCATCAACGCGGCAAAATCATTGCTTGACCTGGTGATCGGAAGCGGGAAGCCGGTGAAGACCGCAGAGCCTA
>DATHDV010000135.1:0-29164 GCA_035318845.1 Chitinophagaceae bacterium | reverse complement strand
CAACACCGAGACAGGCCGATGTTATTATCATCGCCGGAACGATCGTCAATAAAATGGGCCCGGTATTAAAAAGATTGTATGACCAGATGGCCGATCCCAAATACGTGATCGCTATGGGAGCCTGTGCCATCAGTGGCGGACCTTTCTTCTATAATACTTACTCAGTAGTTAAGGGAGCAGATCATATCATACCGGTGGATGTGTATATAGCCGGTTGTCCTCCAAGACCGGAAGCACTGTTGCATGCATTGATCAGTCTGCAGGAAAAAATAAAAAAAGGATTAACGAGAGAACAGATCAAGTCAGGTAAAGAATAGTTATGCTGAACGAAGAATTGAAAACAAAAATAACTGAACTCGTTCCTGCCGCTACTTATGAAGAAGGCGGCGAATGGTTGAATATAAATATTGAATCGAAAGATTGGTTATCCTTTGCCCAGCAGCTTCGTAATGACGAATCTTTATTTTTCAATTATCTTTTTTGCCTCACCTGCATTGACTGGAAGACACATCTGACCATGCTGTATCATTTGACTTCAACAAAATTCCGTCACAACATAGTAGTAAGAACAAAACTGGATAGGAATAACCCGGAAATAGAAACGGTTTCTCATATTTGGCGCACTGCTGATTTTCATGAAAGAGAAGTATATGAAATGTTTGGCGTCAATTTCCTGAATCATCCTGATCTCAGGTTACTGATATTACCGGACGGATGGGAAGGAAAAAACCCGATGAGAAAAGATTTTGAAGATCCTGTAAATATGATAAGACTTTAGAATAAGAAATAAGGAATAAAAAATAAAGAATAAGAAAGTAAAGAGACGCAGCAAGAATGTACAGGGAAACGACGATAATAAGCGACGATTCAGCAACCGGGGGCAAGGGTGACTTTGTTATCAATGTAGGGCCGCAGCATCCGGCAACTCATGGCGTTTTGCACCTTGTTATTACATTGAATGGAGAAACAATTAAAAAAGTAGAGCCCCATCTTGGCTTTATCCATCGCTCTATCGAAAAAATGTGTGAGAGCCTCACTTACCGGCAATTCATTTACGTCACCAGCCGGATGGATTATTTATCTGCGCATATCAATAACCATGGTTGTGCCTTATGTGTAGAAAAAGGGATGCAGATAGAAATTCCTGAAAGAGCAAAAGTGATAAGGGTATTGATGGATGAGTTAACAAGGATTGCCTCACATGAACTCTGGTGGGGAGCGATGGCGATGGACCTTGGCGCATTTACTCCTTTCTTTCATGCATTCCGGGAAAGAGAGACCATCAATGATATCATGGAAGAGACCTGCGGCGCCCGGCTGACCATGAATTATATTGTTCCGGGCGGTGTGATGTATGATCTTCATCCCGATTTTCAGAAAAGGGTAAAAAGCTTCATGCAATTATACAAACGTAAAATTCATGAGTACGATGAAATGGTAACCGGCAATATCATTTTTCAAAACCGCATGAAGAATGTTGGAGTGATATCGGCAGAAGATGCCATTTCATGGGGATGCACCGGGCCCGTGGCAAGAGGCAGCGGGGTTAGTTGTGATATCCGCAAACTATATCCGTATGAAGTGTATGACAAACTGCAGTTTGACGAAGTATTGGAAACTGGTTGCGATTCTTTTGCGCGGTATATGGTACGGGTAAGAGAGATGAATGAATCCATAAAGATCATTGAGCAGTTGATCGATAATATTCCTGAGGGAGAATTCCAGGCCAAAACAAAAGCAGTGTTGAAATTACCCAAAGGAGAATTTTATTCAAGAGTGGAAACAGCCCGTGGCGAATTGGGAGTTTATATTGTCAGTGAAGGAGGAACAACGCCGTACAGGATCAAATTCCGTTCACCCGGATTTTCTAATCTTTCCATTTTAGATCATATGATAAGAGGAGGAAAGATCGGAGACCTGATCGCTGCGATGGGAACGCTGGACCTGGTGATACCGGATATTGACAGATAGCCCAGGGTTTTAACCCTGGGAAGGGAAATAAGAAATAAAGAATAAGGTCCCGATAGCTATCGGGAAAGAAATGAGAAATAAGAAAGTAGCGAATCCCATAGGGGCGTCAGATCGATAGCCCACGGATTTATCCGTGGGAATAAAAAATGAAAAGTTTTTAGCCCCGTAGGGGCGACAGGTTGGTAGCCCCGGGTTTTAACCCGGGGAATGAAAATAAATCCGCATTCAGAACCCCATAGGGGTGATACATTTTGCTGAATAGAATTACCGGACGATGAAGTGTGCGACGCAAGGGACGATGATAGTAGCACAGGCGATGACAAAATAAAAAATAAAATATTCCCCTTTAGGGAATAGGACATGTGGAGCTTATCTAAAATAACTGATACAATTAATACCTGGTTGAATAATACATTCAACCCAACCTGGGCTACCATTTTTGAAATGGTCATCGTTGGTGTTTGTGTGATTAGTTTATTCGCCATGCTGGGCTTGGTATTAGTGATCATGGAAAGAAAAGTATCGGCATGGATGCAAATAAGGTTGGGGCCAAACCGTGTTGGGCCAAAAGGAATGTTTCAATCACTGGCTGATACGGTGAAACTGATGGTGAAAGAGGGGTTGACACCGAACGGTGCTGATAAATTATTATTCAACCTGGCGCCTTTTATTGCCATGATCGTTGCCATGCTGCTGATGGCTCCTATTGCTTTTGCAAAAGATTTCCAGATGTGGGACCTGAATATCGGTGTACTGTATGTTTCTGCGGTTTCTTCGATCATGGTCATCAGTATCTTAATGGCCGGGTGGGCGAGCAATAATAAATATTCATTGCTGGGTGCTATGCGCAGCGGTGCACAGATCGTGAGTTATGAATTATCTGCCGGTCTTTCTATCTTATCTATCATAGTACTGACAGGCAGCCTGAGTGTTTCTGATATCATCAACTCACAGGCTGACGGCTGGTGGATATTCAAAGGACATATTCCTGCCGTCATTGCTTTTGTCACTTTTATTATTGCTGTCACGGCCGAGACAAACCGGGCGCCATTTGACCTGGCAGAAGCGGAATCGGAATTAACAGCAGGATTTCACACTGAATATTCAGGAATGAAATTCGCTTTATTCTTTTTGGCTGAATATGTGAATGTGTTTATTGTATGTGCCATCGGTGCCACTTTATTTCTTGGCGGATGGATGCCGTTGCATATCGGCCACTGGCAGGGTTTTAACCATGCGATGGATTATATCCCGTCAAGCCTATGGTTCTTTGGAAAAACATTTTTCTTAATATTCGTCATTATGTGGTTCAGGTGGACATTCCCAAGATTAAGGATCGACCAGTTGCTGAACCTGGAATGGAAATATTTATTACCTATCAGCATGGTGAATTTATTGATAGTAACGTTGATGGCGATATTGGGATGGCATTTTTAGTGAATGGGGAATAGTGAATTGTGAATTGAAGACTGAAGCTAATGGCTAACGCTAAAAGCTAATGGCTGAAAATTATGTTCATAGTTAAATACATAAAAGAAATTGGCTCTGCGGTCAGATCGTTGCTCAAAGGCATGCGAAGGACCGGCTATTATTTCACTCATCATAAAGAGATCATCACACAACAGTATCCTGAAAACAAGGATACCTTGAATTTACCGGAACGGTTCAAAGGCGAAGTGGTATTGATCCATGACGAGAACAACGAACACCGCTGCACGGGTTGTACTGCCTGTGAACTGGCTTGCCCTAATGCTACCATTAAGATCGTTACCAAATTTGATATACAACCCGATGGCAAAAAGAAAAAAGCAATTGACAAGTTTGTATATCACCTGGAACTATGCACCATGTGTAATCTCTGTATCATCGCCTGCCCGACCGATGCGATCAAGATGGCGCAAACTTTTGAGCACAGTGTGTTTGACAGAAATGAGCTGACCAAAATTTTAAATAACCCAGGATCAAAGATCAAAGAAGGGGTAGAATAAATAAATTAAAAATTAAAAAATCAAAAGTAAACCCTTTATTCAATGACCTTTTGAGTTTTTACTTTTGATTTTTGACTTAAACAAATGAGTGGTTCGGCAATCATATTTTATTTACTGGCTGCACTTACATTAGGAAGTGGCGTGTTGTCTGTTTCTACCAGGCAGATATTCCGGTCAGCTATTTACCTGTTGTTTACTTTAATTGGTATTGCCGGTATTTATTTCTGGCTGAATTACCAGTTCATTGCTGCGGTACAGATCGTAGTTTATGTAGGAGGAATTGTGGTACTTATTATTTTCTCCATTTTTCTTACCCAGCAGGCCGGGGAAAAATTGGCGAAACAAAAGATTGGGCGGAAAATATTTTCTGCATTAGCAGTGTTTTGCGGTTTTGCATTAACCATGCTGCAGGTTTATCAGAATACTTTTTTTGAAACGGATGAACAGGCAATAAGCACCAATGTTGCTGATATCGGGAGAAAAATGCTTAGCACCAATAACGAAGGCTATGCATTGCCCTTTGAAGTAGTGAGCATGTTATTACTGGCAGCGATGATCGGGTGCATTGTTATTGCGGCCTCCCCAAACCCCTCCAAGGAGGGGCTTAAGAAAGACTCCGATAAAAATAAAATCATAAATGAAGAGTAGAATTTTATAATGGAACCCGGACTATATCATATTTTATTCATCAGCGCCGCACTGTTCTTTATTGGTGTCTATGGTTTCTTTACCCGGAGAAACCTGATCACGATGCTGATGAGCATTGAACTGGTATTGAACAGTGTGAACCTGAATTTCATTGCGTTCAATAAATATTTATGGCCGCAGAGGATGGATGGGTTGTTTTTCACCATCTTCATTATTGCTATTGCCGCTGCTGAAGCTGCTGTGGCCATTGCCATCATTATTAATTTATACCGAAGCCATAATTCTATTGATGTAGAAAACGCAGAAGAATTAAAGTATTAACCCTGCTCCGTCGCGGCGGAGACCGGGAATTTTAAAATAAATGAACCAAACACTGCAAATAGCACTTATTCCTTTGCTTCCGCTGGCCGGTTTTATTATACTTGGCTTGTTCGGAAGAAAGTATTTTAAGAAGAGCGCAGGCATAATCGGAACTCTTCTTCTATTAGCGTCAACAGTGTTGGCGCTATATATTGCCTATGAATATTTCTTTGTTTTTGGCAAAGCAGATGGAGTATATCAAAAATTTGTTCCTGTTAGTTATACCTGGCTGGAATTTTCAAAAGGCGTTTCCATTGATATGGGAATTTTCCTCGACCCTGTTTCTGTTATGATGCTGGTCGTTGTCACCTTTGTTTCGCTGATGGTGCATATTTACAGTTTGGGCTATATGAAAGGAGAAGAAAGGTTCTCTACATTCTACTCTTTTCTCGGGTTGTTTACTTTTTCCATGCTGGGTCTCGTGATCTCTTCCAATCTTTTCCAGATCTATATTTTCTGGGAATTAGTAGGCGTTTCATCATTTTTATTGATTGGGTATTATTATAATAAACCATCGGCCGTTGCGGCTTGTAAAAAAGCATTTATTGTTACCCGGTTTGCAGATCTTGGTTTTTTGATCGGTATATTGATCCTATCCTTCAGTTCCGGTACGCTTGATTTCAATACATTGATCAGCAGGTTAACCTCTCCCGAATCAAGCCAGTTAAAAACAGCGGCCGCTTCAACATTTTTGGGCGCATCAGCATTAACATGGGGTGCTGCATTGGTATTCATCGGCGGCGCAGGAAAAAGCGCCATGTTCCCGCTGCATATCTGGCTGCCCGACGCCATGGAAGGCCCCACTCCTGTTTCGGCATTGATACATGCTGCTACCATGGTAGTCGCCGGTGTTTTCTTAGTGGCAAGATTATTCCCGGTATTTTCTATCACTACTCCGGGAGTATTGGAGATCGTTGGATGGGTGGGAGCCATCTCGGCCATCATTGCTGCGATCATTGCCTGTACACAAACAGATATAAAAAGAGTGCTGGCTTATTCCACCATGTCGCAGATAGGTTTTATGATGTTTGCGTTAGGAGTATCAAAATATGGTGGTGAAAATGGATTGGGTTACACGGCATCCATGTTCCATCTTTTTACTCATGCTATGTTCAAGGCATTACTTTTCCTTGGCGCAGGAGCTGTAATACATTATATACACAGCAACGAAATGAAAGACATGGGTGGATTAAGAAAGTTTTTACCCATCACGCATATTACTTTTCTGATTGCCTGTCTTGCTATTGCAGGAGTTCCGCCATTTGCCGGCTTCTTTAGCAAGGAAGAAATTTTACTCGCCGCTTATCAAAACAATACGGTCATTTATTATATCGCATTGATCACATCCGGGCTAACCGCTTTCTATATGTTCCGTTTATATTTCAGTATTTTCTGGAACAAAGAACATCATCCGCATGGTGACAAACATGGCCCCGCCTCCGTTAAGACTACGGCGGGCAGGGAAGGTGGTTTCAGTATGATGATGCCGCTTATCTTATTGGCAATTGGTGCGGCAGCAGCAGGATTTATTCCTTTTGGAAAATTCGTGAGTTCTGATGGAACTGCATTGGAAAGTCATTTTCATTTGCAGTTCTCTATTCTCCCCGTTGCATTGGGATTGCTTGGTATTTTCATCGCCATGTGGTTGTATAAAAAACAAAGCAGCAGGCCGGATAAATTGGCGGCTTCATTGGGTGGTTTATACAGGTCAGCCTACAACAAATTTTACATAGATGAGATATATACGTTCATCACCAAAAAAGTATTGTTCAATTTAATTGGCCGGCCGGCGGCATGGTTTGATAAGAATGTGGTGGACGGATTGATAAACCTGACCGGCAATACAACGGCAGCCATTTCAGAAAGCATAAAAAAATTACAATCGGGTAAAGTACAGCAGTATGCCATTTATTTCCTGGTGAGTGTGATAGGTTTGGCATTGCTGTTTATTTATATCCTGAAATAAAACGAATGAACCTTTTATTACTCATAATTATTCCACTGGTTACAGCTGTTGCCGCATTATTATCCCGCAATAAGCAACAGGTAAGATGGATTTCATTTGCAGGATCGGTTGTACAACTGGTACTGGCTTTTGTTCTCTTACTGGCATTCAGGAATGAAAAGGCAGCCGGTAACACGGAACAAATGTTATTTGAATACAACTATTCACTGTCCCGGGCATGGAATATCAATTTGCATTTAGGAGTGGATGGTATTTCGGTAGCCATGATCTTACTCACGGCTTTTGTTGTAGTGGCCGGTGTGTTAGTTTCCTGGAATATTGAAAAGATGACAAAGGAATTCTATTTCCTGCTGATCTTGTTAAGTCTGGGCGCTTATGGTTTCTTTATCTCTCTCGATCTTTTTGTCCTTTTCTTCTTCCTGGAAATTGCAGTGATCCCAAAATATTTACTGATCGGTATCTGGGGAAGCGGGAAAAAAGAATACAGTGCCAACAAACTTGCATTGATGCTGATGGGTGGTTCGGCATTAGTATTGGTCGGTATACTGGGATTATATTTTTCTGCCGGTCATGGTTTTGACCTGCTGAGTTTATCAAAAGTAAAAATAGCTGAAAGCACACAGCGCATCGTGTTTCCCCTATTATTTGTTGGCTTTGGTGTGTTCACGGCCTTGTTTCCTCTTCACACCTGGGTACCCGATGGTCACTCATCAGCGCCAACAGCGGGATCCATGTTCCTTGCAGGTATTTCTATGAAACTCGGTGGTTATGGATGTCTTCGTGTGGCTACCTACCTCATGCCGGAAGGTGCTAAAGAATATTCCACTATTATTATTGTTCTTGCTTCCATTGCGATTTTATACGGAGCCTTCGCTACGATGATGCAGAAGGACCTGAAATATATCAATGCCTATTCATCCGTCAGTCATTGTGGATTTGTTTTGCTCGGGATTGGTATGTTAACAACAACGGCTATGACCGGTGCCGTGATGCAAATGGTGAGTCATGGTTTGATGACAGCCCTTTTCTTTGCTGTTATCGGGATGATATACGACAGGACACATACAAGACAGGTGAGTGAAATGGGCGGATTGATGAAAGTGATGCCGTTCATCACTACCGTATTTTTTATTGTTGGATTATGTTCATTGGGCTTGCCGGGCTTGAGCGGTTTTGTAGCGGAGATGACCATATTCATGGGATCATGGGAGCATGCGGATGCTTTTCACCGCATTGCCACCATTGCTGCCTGTATGTCCATTGTGGTGACAGCAGTATATATATTAAGAGCAATCGGGCAAACAGCCATGGGACCCATCAAAGAAAATTTTTCACAATTGGGTGATGCGACATGGAATGAAAAACTGGCTGCTGTGATATTGGTAGCAGGAATTTTAGCTATCGGTATCGCACCGGGATGGCTGAATGACCTGTTGCGACCGGCGGCTGAAGTAATCATGCAAAAAGTATCGGCGATAAAATAAATAAGAACGGATGAATGATTTTCTCATATTAATGAAAAGCGAACTGCTGATCACCTTCATCATCTTCCTTTTGCTGTTCATCAAGATCGGCAAAGGAATGAAGAATGAATCCTTGCTGTCATTACTGCAGGTTTTATTACTTGTAAATTTTATCGCCGGTTTCTTCTTCAACAAAACAGGTAGTTTATTCGGCGATATGTTTCATACCGGCTCCATGATCGCTTTCCAGAAAAATATTTTGAACCTTGGCGTTTATCTTATTTCATTGCTCTGTGCTGATTGGTTGAAAAAAACGCCGCACCTGCCTGAATTCTTCATGCTGATGCTTTCTGCATTGCTCGGCATGTTCTTTATGATCTCCAGCGGCAACCTGCTGATGTTCTTTTTATCGCTGGAACTGGCAAGTATTCCTGTTGCGGCCATGGCCAATTTTGACCTGGATAAAAAACGTTCTTCCGAAGGAGCGATGAAGATGATATTGTCTTCGGCATTTTCATCCGGTATTTTGTTGTTTGGAATTTCATTGATCTATGGCGCAACAGGAACAATCAGTTTCGCAGAACTATCCAAAATACTTATGCAACTTGGTGGCAACCCATTTCTGATATTAGCTTTTGTATTCCTGTTTGCTGCATTTGCTTTCAAACTTTCCATTGTTCCATTTCATTTATGGACGGCAGATGTGTATGAAGGCTCGCCGATCGCTGCTACTTCATTCCTATCGGTCGTTTCAAAAGGATCCATCGCTTTTGTTTTCATCAGCGCTTTATACAATGCGTTCCAGCCGTTGTTCGAAACCTGGTATATCATGCTGGTGATTTTGGCAATAGCCACGATGGTCATCGGTAACCTTTTTGCGTTGCGCCAGCAAAACATCAAACGCTTCCTTGCTTTTTCTTCTATCGCACAGGTTGGTTTTATTTTAGTGGGCATCAGCAGCAATGACAAGGCCGGCATTACTTCTGTTGTTTATTTTATATTGATCTATACATTCTCCAACCTGGCAGCATTTGGAGTGGCTTCCGTGATCGCAGAAAAAACAGGCAAGGAAAATATTGATGATTACAAAGGATTATATAAAACCAATCCCTTCCTGTGCTGGATACTGACCCTGGCATTGTTTTCATTGGCTGGTATCCCGCCAACAGCCGGTTTCTTTGGTAAATTATTTTTACTGACAGCCGGGGCTTCCAAAGGTAGTTACATGTTCATTACCGTTGCTGCTTTAAACATGATCATTTCACTGTATTATTATTTACGGGTTGTGCGGGCCATGTTCATGGATAAAAATGAACAGCCTATTGAAAAAATAAATACAAACCCGGCAACTAAATTTGCGTTGATCCTTTGTGCGGCGGGCATTGTGTTGATTGGACTGTTAAGTTGGATATATGATTACATTCAATCCCTAATTTAGAAAAGATGGCCATCAATAAAAATCATGAGTTTGAAGAATTGAATGGCGTTAAATGCGGCATCGTGGAGAAGAATGTAAAGCCGCAACGTGTTGAATTCTTAAAAAAAATTTTAGAATATAACCGCTATACTGTTGTAGTAGTTCCATCTCCACCACCAAAAGTAGTGGTAGCTAAACCAACTCCTGGCGAAGAAACGATCCAACCTCTAACTTCCAACCTGCCTACCGGACAGGCAGGCATCGAACCCCCAACACCTGAAACCTTTACCGTTGGGGTAACGGATTACACTTTTAATACCATCAATGCTATTTTTGGCCGGATGTTGAAAACACCTGACGGGCATATTGTTACTTTAGCTTACTGGAATCAAACAGAAACAACGAACAATGATGAGATCCCTTATTATGAGCAAACCAAATAATTTTTGAAGTATGGAAGTAAAGAACCTTTTTGATCCGGCCGTAAAACAGGAGCTCATTAACCGGATAAACAAACTCAATCCGCAATCACAAAGACAATGGGGCAAGATGGATGTGGCACAGATGCTGGCGCATTTGCAACCGGCTATCCGGATCGCATATGGTACTCATCAACCAAAAGGACATTTCTTATTCAAACTGATCCTGCCCCTTTTCAAGAGTAAATTATGGGATGAGAAACCTTATAAAAAAAGTCTGCCTACCGATCAGACTTTTGTCATGACTGGTTCGGAAAAAAATTTTGAAAAGGAAAAAGCTGCAGTGATAGAACTGGTCAACCAATTCTCAGAATCGAATATCAATGGCGAAAGGCATCCGGTTTTCGGAAAGATGACAAAAGATAACTGGAGCAAAGCCATTTGGAAACATATTGATCATCACCTGCAACAATTCGGGGTTTAAAAATTATACCCAACACTTACGCTGCCAAAAGGCTGAATATAATCTTTGGCAAAGATGGGAGTAAACCCGGCCCGCCATGAAAAACCCCCGTTAGCGGGTTGCCGCCTGTACATGAATGCAAATGTTCCAAAAACTTGTGTACGGCGATCAATATTATACCAACCGGAAAAGTTCATGATGTTCAGTTTCTTGCTTACATAGGTGAATCCTGCACCTGCTTCTAAAGTATTGGGCGAATTACCTTTTCCGAAAACATAGTTTACCTGGACAGGAAGAGTAATAGCAGATATTTCATTGCCCCCGTAAAATGTCATGGTAACAGGATCATAATAATCATCCCAGCCACTGACAAAACCAACACCTATGCGTCCTCCCCATCCAAATCGTGTCTTCTTAAATCTTGTATCAAAATTGACAGAGAATTCTATACCGGCGCCGCCGGCTTCAGCAATAAAAGAGTTTTTGCCGATACCAGGTTTCCCTGATACTGTCCTATTATTTTGAGCGATCGAAAAATGGAATGTCCCGGATAGTAGGAAGATAGCAAGCATTAGCTTTCTCATAAAAACAGTTTGAGTTAAACAATAAAGATTGCGAGTAGAAATGCTGGCGGAAGGTTATTTAAACCTTTAACGCAGGAAAAGGGGTTTTATTGAATTGCGTTCAAAACAATTTCTTTGATTTCTCATTACCTGCATAACTGCCTGATGAGATCACTATAGTTCGGATATAAAGCGATCAATTCATTTGCCTTTGCCAATTCGAGATCTTCAAACTCAAAACCCGGAGAAACAGTGCAACCAACAAAGCAATATTCACTGCCCGGGGCCGGGCGACTGGCAAACCAGCAATTGGCAGGAACTATATATTGAAAATGATGCCCTTTATCAATATTATTTCCAAGTGTAATAATATCCAGGATACTACCGGGCCGGATAATATAGATCAGCAGCGGATCACCGGAATAGAAATGCCAGCACTCATCACTTTTGATCCGGTGAAAGGCAGAGAAATTCCCTTTTTCCAAAAGAAAATAAATGGCTGTTGAAAAAGACCGTTGCCCTCCAAACCGTTCCGGCAATGCAGAAGCAGCAACCTCCTCATTGCTTTTATATGTTTGTTTGAACCAACCACCTTCCGGGTGAGGAAGTAAAGAAAATCGCTGAATGAGTTTTTCGATCGGGGACATAAAGTAAACTGATCAATCTTAACTAACCGCCTGCAGAACAATTTCTTTCAGCTTATCGATTGGCACCCGTTCTTGCGTCATTGAGTCGCGGTGGCGAATGGTAACGGTGTTATCTTCCTTGGTCTGCTGGTCAACTGTTACACAAAACGGAGTTCCCAATGCATCCATGCGGCGGTAACGTTTGCCGATAGTATCTTTTTCTTCATAGAAACAACGGAATGAAGATTTGCAATCATCCATGATCTTCCTTGCTATCTCCGGTAATCCATCCTTTTTCACCAGGGGCAATATGGCCATTTTGATAGGAGCTAATTTGTTAGGGAGCTTCAACACTACACGGCTGTCTTGTTTTTCTGCTGTACTCAGATCCTGTTCTTCATAAGCAGCACTCATGATCAGTAAAAACATCCGGTCAAGACCAATAGATGTTTCTATGACATAAGGGATATAATTACCGTAAGGTTTGTTAGTGGCAGGATCGATATCGTTATCAAAATACTGCATTTTCTTTTTACTGTATTCCTGGTGTTGTTTCAGATCAAAATCAGTACGGCTGTGAATGCCCTCCACTTCTTTAAAGCCAATGGGGAAGTTGAATTCAATATCACAGGCTGCATCGGCATAGTGAGCTAATTTAATATGGTCATGAAAACGATATTGATCGGCAGGTATCCCCAGGCTTAAATGCCATTTCAATCTTTCTGTTTTCCAGAGTTCGTACCATTCTTTTTGCGTGCCGGGGCGGATGAAGTATTGCATTTCCATTTGTTCAAACTCCCTCATGCGGAAAATAAACTGTCTTGCCACGATCTCATTCCGGAAAGCTTTGCCAATTTGTGCAATACCAAAAGGAATTTTCATCCTCCCGGTTTTTTGCACATTCAAAAAATTGACGAAGATGCCCTGTGCTGTTTCTGGTCTTAAATAAACCTTATTGTCCTCTTCATCTGAAGAAGCAGTGGATCCAAATTCTGTGGAGAACATTAAATTGAACTGGCGGATCTCTGTCCAGTTGCTGGTGCCGCTGATGGCACATTTTATTTTATTATCCTCAATTAGTTTTTTTAATCCCGCAAAATCATCTTTGGCCAATAAAGCATCCATCGAACTAAGAACATCCTTTGCCAATTGCTCATTGCCTATTGCCGATTGTTCATCAGCAAAAGTTTCAATCAAATGATCAACCCGGTATCTTTTATTACTATCCTTATTGTCGATCATCGGGTCGTTGAAGTTGTCAATATGACCGGAAGCTTTCCAGGTAGTTGGATGCATGAAGATGGCCGCATCAATACCCACAATATTCTCATGCATGCGGGTCATGCTGTCCCACCAATGGTCTTTGATATTCTTTTTCAGTTCGCTGCCCCATTGACCATAATCATACACGGCCTGCAACCCGTCATATATTTCACTGCTGGGAAAAATAAAGCCATACTCTTTGCAATGTGAGATGATCGCCTGGAATTTATTCGAATCATTTGCCATAGTGCGCAAAGATAATGTACAGGCGTTAGTCTTGAGTCATTAGTCGTTAGTCGGGCTAATGACTCACGACTCATGACTTATATCCGGAGGAACTTCCACTACTATCTTATGCTCGGGTTGTTGCCGGATCGATTTTTCCGATTCCACTTCTATCTGCTGTACCCAAACAGCATAATTATTGGGATAGATGCGGAACCCGGTATGTGCCGCATATACATGCGTAAAGGCGGCGCCAAAATACAGGATCACCGCAGAATAATAAACCCAAAGAAGGATAACAATAATGGAACCCGCTGCGCCATATGCCGAAGTTATCCTGCTATGGCCAAGATAATAACTGATAAAAAATTTACCGATCATGAATAAAACAGCAGTAACAAGAGCTCCTATCCACACATGTTTCCATTTTACCCGGGCATCGGGCAAGACCTTGAAAATGGCGGCAAAGATGAAAGTGGAAATGATAAAAGTAAGTATAAGGTTCAGGATATAAACTAGTATAACAGTCAGTTGAGGAAACTTTTCCATAAGATTATTCAGCAAAACATCCATGACTCCGTTCAGGAGAAGTGACACCAGCAAAATAAATCCCAGCGTAATGATCATTGAGAAAGAAAGCAGGCGATTAAAGATCAGCTTTAGCCATGCCAAACCTTTACGGGGTTTGGCTTTCAACTTCCAGATCAGGTTTATGGAATCCTGGATCTCGTTGAATACGCTGGTAGCTCCGATAATAAGTGCCGCTAAGCCCACAATAGTAGCAAATTTGTTGCCTGTTGCCTGCATGGCATTGTGGATGATCTGCTGTACTTCCAGGGCTGCGTTATGCCCGACAAACCCTTCGATAACATGGTACACCGATCCTTCTACAACGTCATGACCATAGAACAGGTCACTGAACCAGATGATAATGATCAGCAGCCCGGGCAGGGAAAACACAGTAAAAAAAGCAAGTGAGCCGCTTAATTTAAAAACATTACTGGTCCAGGAATCAGAAAAACTTTGCTTCGTTATTTTCCAGGTATTTTTTAAAGACATAACTATAATGAATCATAGATGGTGCCAAAGAAGTTTTTTCCGGTTCCTTTTATGGTTTCAGTTTGGGATTTTGTTGGTGCCTTTCTATATCCCTGTTTGTTTTCTTTTCAAAATTCATTTTTAGTGCGTACGTCAGATCAACTCCTGTTTGATTAGCCATACACAATAACACCCAAAGCACATCGGCCATCTCATCAGCCAGGTTCCTGTCTTTATCAGATTCTTTAAAACTCTGGTCACCGTATTTGCGGGCCATGATGCGGGCCAACTCTCCTACTTCTTCGGTTAAGATCGCCATGTTGGTGAGTTCACTGAAATAACGGACACCGGTTGTCTTTATCCAACCGTCCACCTGTTGCTGTGCTTGCTGAATAGTCATAACAAAATTTTTTATCTCTGCCTGCAATTTAGCATGATTCTTGTCGTTTACAATCTCCCTGCCCTTTGAAGAACGTTAGTAAACCAATTCCTTTAAAAAATTATTGTACCTATGATGGCAAGATCTGTCCGCCGGCTACTGGCCGTCTTCATTTTATCTGTTTCCTTTTTTATCTCGAAAGCGCAGCCCGCTGCCGATCCCCCTGTAAAAAAGGAAATCCTCCCTTACCAGGTGCTTACTTCCGGTAAACAGATCACTATTAAAAGCAATCGCAACATCCGGCATATAATGCTTTGGACAAGCAGTGGTCACCGGGTCCTGGAGCAAAGAGATATTAATGCAGCTTCTTACACTTTTGCCATTCCCGTTGATGAAAAATTTTTTTTCCTGATGCTGGGATTGGAGGGCGGGAAGATTTATACGGAGAAGGTAGGGATGCAATAAACTAAGAGCATAAATGAGAAATAAGGAACGAAAAAGTCCGTCTTTGATTGAAACTACTTTCTCATTTCTTATTCCTTATTTCTTATTCTTTATTCCCAGTGTCAATTAATATGGTTACGGGGCCATCGTTTACCAATTCAACTTTCATATCTGCTGCGAATACTCCTGTCTTAATTTCTTTTCCCAGGTCGGTTGATAATTGACGGATCATTTTTTCATACAAGGGAACCGCTATACCGGGTTTGCTTGCTTTTATATAGGAAGGACGGTTCCCCTTTCTGGTAGAAGCATGTAAGGTGAACTGGCTGATCAGCAGAATATCTCCTCCCATTTCTTTAATAGAAATATTCATGACACCATCTTTATCATTAAATATCCTGAGATTGACTATTTTCCCGGAAAGCCATTCTATATCTTCCCCGGTATCGGCATCTTCAATGCCCAATAGCACCAGCAAGCCTTCATCAATAGAAGCATGAACTTTTCCCTCTATGGTTACATGGGCCCGGGTCACTCTTTGAATTACAGCTCTCATACCGGTTGCTGGTTATTGGTTGCTGGTTGCTTGTTCCTAGTTACTGGTAAAGTTTCCTATAAAGGTAGTATCATAAATGGATTGAAATTATCTTTACAGGATAACCAGTAACTAGAATCCAGCAACCAGCAACATGATCGACATCAGTAAAGAAATACATTTTCAAACCACCCGCAGCGGAGGCAAGGGCGGCCAGAATGTAAATAAAGTGGAAACGGCTGTCATTGGTTCTTTTCATATTGAAGCATCATCATTTTTTACAGAAGAACAAAAACAATTGCTGAAAGAAAAACTCAGCAACCGTATGAATGCCGATGGCTTTTTGCTGGTAAGATCACAAACCCACCGTACCCAACTGTCCAATAAACAGGAAGTGGTGAAAAAAATGAATGAACTGGTAGCAAAAGCTCTTGAAAAGAAAAAACCCCGCATTGCCACAAAGACCAGTAAGGCTTCCAGGGAAAGAAGACTGGAATCCAAAAAAAGAAAAGCGGATATCAAAGCAGGAAGACAAAAATTTAGAAGAGATGATTACTGATCTCCCACAAAGACACAAAGATCTCAAAGGGTTTTTCTTTCGCTTTGTGTACTCTGTGGCTTTGTGGGAAATAAATATGTAAATTAGCTGTTCAATGGAATCCTGTGCGAAATAGTTTATTGACGATATCAGCATTACTCTTCATCATTGTTCTTTCTTCCTGGTTGCTGGGCGCCTGTAAAAAAGAACAAAATACCAGGGGCATTCAATTGATGCAACAGGAGATCCCGGCAGTATTTCCTTCACCGGTTCATACGTTCCGGGATAATCCATTAAGCAAAGAAGGATTTGAATTAGGAAGGAAATTATTTTATGATGACCGCCTTTCTATAGATAATGCACATCCCTGTTCCTCCTGTCATCAGCAGATCGCAGGCTTCGGCACTTATGAACATGACCGCAGCCATGGTGTTTTTAATTCGCATACATTAAGGAATGCACCGGTATTATTTAACCTGGCCTGGAATACCAGTTTTCATTGGGACGGTGAATTCAGTTCCTTACAAGATGAAGCAGCACAGCCTATCAATGGCCATATTGAAATGGGTGAATCCTTTGAGGGTGTGATCAATAAAATAAAGGATGATAAAGATTACCAGGAAATGTTCAAAGAAGTTTTTCGCTATCCCTTTATCCGTCCTGAATTTATTTTAAAAGCCCTTGAACAATTCACCGGCTACATGGTTTCTGCAGATTCAAAATATGACCGTTATAAAAAAGGATCGGCAACATTTACGGCACAGGAGGATGCCGGTTACCAGTTATACAAAGCCAATTGCGCTACCTGTCATCCCGAACCGATGTTTACAGATTATAGCATCCGTAATATCGGTTTGCCGGTTGATAATTTTTTGAAAGATTATGGCCGGATGAGAATTACGGGTAAAAAAGAAGACTCCTTGAAATTTAAAACGCCGACGCTGCGCAACACATATGTTTCTGCCAATTATATGCACGACGGAAGATTCAATACCCTGCTGCAATGCATTAATCATTATCGAAGCGGAGTGCAGCAAAGTACAACCCTGGATCCTTTATTAACGAATGGAATTCCTTTGACGAATACGGAAGCTACCAACCTTACCATTTTTCTCCGCGCACTGACGGATTCAACTTTTCTGAAAGACCCGAGGTTTTCCAAACCGCAATAATGATCAGGACTTTCTATTGCCCATCAGGATCCCCAGGGCTTGTTTTTGTGCTTCTATATCTTTTTGCGTTGCTTCCTGTTCGGCTTTATTGTCACTCAGTTTTTTTTCAAGGTTGACCTGGTCGTCTTTTAAAGTACTCAATTTTTTTTCAGCCTTGGCAACTGTTTCTTCCTGGTCTTTGATCCTTAGTTCAAGATCCGCAGCTTCTACTTCCGGCAGCATATTATTTAAAAAGTATTTCGCGTTGTTAATAGTACCCGGGTCCATGGTCAGCAAAGCATTTTCACCATTCCTGATCATGATCATATACAGTACAGATTCATCACTTGCCTTCCTGCTTTTGCGTTCTACATTGATGATGATATCCATCCTGTCACCACTGATATCAGTAATATATGCGTTCTTGAATACCAGGAACCCCTTATCCTTGTTGAAAAGGCCCTTTTCTTCCTTGGCCTTATAGCCCATTTTTCCCATTTTCAGCACGATGGCATTTTGAACAGCATCGGGCGGAAAAGAATAATCTATTACGATAGCCTGCTGTTTTTTCTTGTCATAATCGGTATTGCCCTCATAGGCTTGTGACCATGCGGCTACAGTTATAGTCATGGTGCTTATAAGTAGTAAAAATATCTGCTTCATAGTTTCAATTTTGACCTTAAAGATACATCAACCCTTACAAAAGCCTGCCTGCCGGCAGGCAGGCGTTGCAAACAAGTTAAAGAAAGGCGGCACAGGCAATGAATTCGTTTTTTGACTGCCTATCAATTACTTTTGCTTCCAAATTTCCAATCCTTTGAGTGGAATAAAAAAACTGGCTGGGCAAACATTGTGGTATGGTGTACCTACCATTGCCAGCCGTTTTCTTGGCTACCTGATGAACCTTTCATTGCCACTCATTTTTGCACAGCCTGCTAAAACGGCCGACCTCACCCAGATCTATGCGATCATTCCTTTTTTAAATGTGCTGTTTACATATGGATTGGAAACCGCCTACTTCCGTTTTTCGCAGGATACCGATAAAACGAAATTGTATAATACGTTGTCGGTTTCTTTGATCGGCTCTTCTATTTTTTTTACGGCCTTGTTATTTGTTTTTAAAGACAATATTGTTCATTGGGCCAACCTTGACCAGCATCCAGAATACATTACCTGGATGGCCGTCATTATTTTCTTCGATGCTATCAGCACCCTGGCGTTTGCAAGGTTGCGGCAGGAGAACCGGCCCAAGCGGTATGCGTTTGCCCGCATTTCAGGGGTGATGATGAATGTAGTTGTTGTGATCTTGTTCTTAGCTGTTATTCCAAAATATGTAAGAACCCACCCGGACAGTTTCTTAGAAACCATTTATAATAAGAATACCGGCATTGGTTATTACCTGATCGGGAATATCTGCGGCACGATCCTCACATTTATTTTATTGAGAAAGGAATTTTTCCAGATACGTTTTCAGTTCGACGGGAAGCTCTGGAAAAAAATAATGCATTATTGCTATCCATTGATAATTGTAGGTATGGGCGGTATGGTGAATGATATGCTGAGCCGTTTGATCTACCAGCATGTGGTCAATCTGCCGGAAGAACAGGCCAAGCATGAGCTGGGTATTTTTGGAAATATTTACCGGCTTGCTGTTCTTATTACCATTATGATCCAGGCTTTCCGCATGGCGGCAGAACCATTTTTCTTTAACCGCAGCCAGGACGAAGATGCACCCCGCACTTATGCAAGGGTGATGAAATTCTTTGTGATCGCTTCCTGTTTTATGTTTCTTTTTATCAGCCTTTATATTGATGTGTTCCGCTGGTTCTTTATTGCCGTGCATAAACCGGCATGGGTGGAAGGATTGTATATTGTTCCGTTACTAGCCTTGGGAAATGTTTTCCTCGGTATTTATTACAACCTCAGCATTTGGTACAAACTGAAACATAAGAATATGCTGGGCGCCATCATCACCATTGCCGGCGCCATCATCACCATTGCACTTAATATTCTGCTGATACCAAAATACCATTATCTCGGCGCTGCCATAGCTACCTTCTCTTGTTATTTATTTATGATGATCGTAAGTTATTTGTTGGGCCAGAAATATTACCCCGTGCCTTATGCAAAAACAAAACTGATTTCTTACCTCGTATTGGTAGTACTTATCTACCTGGCGCATTGGGGGATGGTTTATTTATGGCCGAATCGCTGGTTCAATCTGGGTTCAGCTACTTTATTGTTGTTGCTGTTTACTTTGTTTGTCGGGAAGATCGAGAGGAAGGAATTGGCGAGGTTGCCGGTGATTGGAAGGTTTTTGAAACCTAAGGTTGTTTAGGATCTTTTACAAAAAGATGAAAGTTCCATTGCAAAACAAAGAGGAGTATCATTAAGATTATTCCGCCGAAAAAACACAAAGCTTGATACCAGGAGTATTTTTTAAATAACCTCCATTCATGTTCTGGTACTTTTTTCCTGATACGCCAAAACATAAAAGCATCTCTCCATGTCAGATATTTAAACAAAATGTTCTGACCCTTTGACCAAAAATAAAAAGAAGAAACAGCCATTGCTATAAAAATGATGAGAAGGAGTATACCAAGCAGGTTCATATCAATATAATTTCACAAACGAGTTATTCAAATTTATAAAGCTTAAAACAAAAAAACGAGCAACAATACCATGGCCATGCCGCACAAATGAAATATGAATGCCCTGTTCCGGTAACCGATGTATCGTTTCCATTCATCTTCTGGTATTTTTTTGTTATTGCGAAACCCCATGGCGATCAGGAAAGCATCCCAACATCTGACATATTTTATGAGTACACGGTGCATGAGGATATTGTGATAAAATAATGACCCCGCTATGGCTAATAAAAGAATGAAAAAAATGATCGTCTTTAGGTTCATGTCTAATACAACTTCACAAACGGATTATTCATCTTTTCAAACCCCACCGTCGTCACCGGTCCATGCCCCGAATAAACCTTTGTATCATCCGGCAAGGTGAAGAATTGGGTTTGTATGCTATTAACCAGCGTATCAAAATCGCCGCCGGGCAGGTCGGTTCTGCCAATACTCATATTAAACAATGCATCGCCGCCGATGATAAAGCCGCCGGCCTCATGATAAAAAGCAATGCTGCCGGGTGAATGACCGGGAACAAACCTTATTTCCAGCCGATTGCTATCGGCTTCGTCTGCCCCGATGTTAATAATATTTCCTTCTTTCAAATAAACCAGGGGACCTTCATAGTTGTCGAAAGGCAGTTGCCACATTTCGCCGTATTGGGGGGCATGGTCAAGCAATGCTTTTTCCTTTTCATGCAGGTGGAGGCTGAGACCCCAGGTGTCGCGAACGAATTTGTTGCCAAATACATGGTCGAGGTGGCAATGTGTGTTAAGCAGCATAACCGGACTGAGGCCTGTCTTGTCAATGCCCGTTTTTAACTCCTCCCTTTCTTTTTGAAAATAACAGCCCGGATCAATAATGCAGCACTCCCCCTGTTCGTTATACAAAACATAGGTATTCTCCTCCACGGGACTAAATGTAAATGACTTAACGTGTAACATGGATGGTTTTCCGTAATTTTATAAGGGCCTCCCCAAACCCCTCCGAAGGAGGGGCTTTAGAAGATTCCAAAAATACAAACAACTATTTTTGGTACTGTGTTTTGTTTTATGAAGACCTCCCCTCCCCGGAGGGGCGAAATTGAGAAACCAAATCCAATAAAACCCCGGGGTGGGTTGCTGAACAGCGAACAGAACCCTGAACGGAGCATCGCAACGAATGATGATCTGTGTTCATGTCGCTGGCAACATAAAAAGAAAAAAGACCGATTAATATCCCGATAGCTATCGGGACGAAACTGTAAAGAGTCTATGAAGAAAGTATCAAATCTGATGTTGGCCTGCCTTTCCATTTTTTGTTGTATGGAAACTGCGGCACAAGTGAATACGGTGGAATTTGGAAAGAACCGTTTGCAATACCAGAAATTCAAATGGAAATATTACCAGACCGAAAATTTCAACAGCTACTTCAGCCAGGACGGTCTTGGGCTGGGCAAATATGTGGCGCAGATCGCCGAAGAAGAACTTCCCTCTATTGAAGAATTTGTGGAATATGGATTGCAGCGCCGCGCCAATATCGTTATCTATAATAATTATGACGAGATGCAGCAGTCCAATATCGGGCTGGGCATTGACTGGCAAAATACCGGTGGTGTGACCAAACTGGTAAACAATAAAATGATCGTTTACTTTGATGGCAACCATGATAACCTGCGCCGGCAGATACGGCAGGGCATTGCAAAGATCTTAGTGGATAATGTATTGTTTGGTGATGACCTCGGCGAGTTTGCCGCCAACCAGGCTTTGCTTGATCTTCCCAAATGGCTGACCGATGGCTATATCGAATATGCGGCTGAGAACTGGAGCCCTTCTCTTGACGATGAGCTTCGTGGCGTAATGCTGGCGGGCGACTATAATAATTTTTACCAGTTCGCTTTTGAAAAACCTTTGCTGGCCGGGCATGCTTTCTGGAAATACATTGCCGATAAATATGGAAAAAGTAAAACAACCTATTTCCTGTACCTGGCCCGCATCTACCGCAACCTGAATAACGCTTCCAATAAAATAGCGAAGAAGAAATTCAAATTCGTACTGCAGGATTTTATGAATGAAGTACCGCAGGCATATTTCAAAGATATACGGGGAAGGCGCAATTCACCCAAGGGCCAGTTATCCGTTACGGAAGAGATCGGTAAAAAAGATTTTATCCGTTTTAATGCTAACCCGCTTCCCCGCAGCTTCACCTATGCATTAGTGGAATTCAAACAGGGCCGTTACCAGGTGGTGTTGAATGAGAATTTTGTAAACAGGAAAGTGTTACTGAAACTGGGTGTTCGTTCAAGAGAAACAGAAAAGAATCCTAATTACCCGTTGCTGGCATGGGATGGCAAGGGTACCCGCCTCGCTGTTTTGTACAATGATAAAGGCAAAACACAATTCTTTATTTATGACCTGGTGAACCGGAACAAACTCTGGAAACATGAAATAAAAGCGTTTGACCAGATCCAGGATATGAAGTTTATGCTGGATGCCAATACACTTTTATTAAGCGCTGTAAGAAGCGGACAGACGGATATCTATGTTTATAAGATAGACAAGCAAACTTTTGAGCAGGTTACCAACGATGCTTATGATGACCTGGATCCGTCGTTTGTGGCTTTTCCCAATAAGACCGGCATCCTGTATTCGAGCAATCGTCCTTCGGCAGAAGCTGCCACCAGTGATGATTCGTTGCCGGGCAAACATTATAATATTTACCTGGTTGATAACTGGAACAAATCAGAGTTTAAACAGATCTCGAAACTCAGTGACCTGAAACATGGTAATGCGAGGTTCCCATCACAGTACAATCAATCCCATTTCACTTTTGTAAGCGATGAGAATGGAGTGAACAACCGTTATGCCGGATTTTTCAGAACGGAAAGGGCTGGTTTGGACACGTTGATATTTATTGGTGATGAAGTATTGCGCAATCCACCGCAAAAAGATGTGGACAGCTTATTGAGGGAATGGAAAAAGACGGATATAGATTCCGTTGGCTATGTTTCATTCACCAATGATTCATCTTATGTTTTCCCGTTGACAAATTATCAAAGCAGTCTTTTAGAAACAAGAACTGCCGGTGATAACCAACAGGTGAGTGAAGTGGTGAGACTGGGAGATATAAAACTGCTGTACCGCCTGAGGGTGGATGAAAATACACTGAAGCGCCGCAATATAACAGCGAGGCCAACTGAATACATCAAAAAAGTAATTGAAGAAGAAAAGAAATCGGCCAACAAAATAACAACTTACCAGCCCAAAACAGATACGCTGAATAAAAAGCAAAATGATTTCTTCAACAGCGGGTTCAATGATGAGAAGCCTGACAGTACTAAACTCGGGCAGGTGGTTACTTCGGAGGTCATGACCAAAGAATCGGTATTGAAAAAAGCAAAAGTGTATGAATACCGTCCACCGAAATTTTTTAATGACTACCTGGTAACCGGGTTTAACAATAGTGTATTGGTGAACCGGTTTCAGCCTTACTATGGTCCCCCTTCTGAAGCCATACAGTTAAGTAATAATGATCCTTTGAATGGGATCATCAGGTTAGGTACTTCCGATCTTTTTGAAGACTGGAAATTTGCCGGTGGCTTCCGTATCAATGCGGGTCTGAAGAATAATGAATATGTATTTACCACGCAGTACCTGAAAAAAAGGATCGATTATGGTTTTACTTATTACCGTAATACGACAGATGTCATCCAGATATTCAATGGAGGATCTGCATCGGGATACTTATCCAAAGAATTTTCTAACCTCTACCAGGCTACTGTCACTTACCCCTTCAACAGGATACAGAGTCTCCGGCTTAACCTGGCCGTTCGCAGGGATAAGTATGTAACGCTAACCGATAAAAATCACCCCGAGACATTGGAAATTCCTGATGTAAAGGTTACCAACGCACTGGCTCATTTAGAATTTGTTCACGACGATGCCATCAACCCGGCTACCAATATCTGGTATGGACTCCGGTTCAAGATCTATACCGATGTAAATGCAGAAGTGGGGAATAAATTTGGTACGCAAAAAAGAGATGAGCATCCCTTTACGATGAATGTTGGATTTGATGCCCGGCATTATCTTCCTATCTATCGCAATATTATCTGGGCCGTACGTGCCGCCGGTGATTTCTCCTGGGGTAAACAAAAACTCATTTATTTTTTAGGTGGAGTGGATAATTGGCTGACATTTGGCAAAAATCAAAAAATAGATAACCAGGGAAATATAACTTACCGGTACCTGAACCCTGCCAACATACCGGACCCTAATGAAACTTATGCTTTTCAAACGCTGGCAGTAAACCTGAGAGGGTTTCTTCAAAACACGGCTAATGGTAATAATGCTATAGTAATAAACAGTGAAATAAGAGCTCCTGTGTTTTCATCCTTTTTTAATAAACCAATTAATAATGCTTTCCTGAGAAATTTCCAGGTCGTTCAGTTTGTTGACCTGGGCACTGCATGGAATGGCAAGTATAATAAAATGGCCCGGCCAACTGTAACGTATGGAGCACCGCCCATTGAAGTAAAAGTTAAAGCAGGTGGCGTGGGTCCATTTGCCGGTGGTTATGGATTTGGAGCAAGAAGTACTTTATTTGGTTATTTCCTCCGCTTTGATGCCGGTTGGGATATGAGTGGATTCTTCAGAGGCAAACCGAAATATTATTTTGCAATGGGGCTTGATTTTTGACCTTTGATTAAGTTGATTGAAATGATTTGAAGTCCCCTCGCCCCGGGGACTTTTTTATTTTGCGATCATGAATGTCTCGCTGAGTTTCTTTATTGTGAAATAAATAAAAGTCATAAATACCGAATAACATAGTGTCATTCCCCAGGCGTATTCATTGGCAAATGGATGAATGACCATGTCAAGTATCTCGCCTGCAAGCGAAAAGGGATCAGTGATAACATCCCAGCTGTTGTACCGTAAAAAGCGGCCGATATAAACACCAAATGAACAAAGCCACATAACAGCAAAAACAATGAAAACAGAGAATTGCTTTCCCCGTATCAAAGCGATGAACGTTTCAACCCGGCGAAGTGAAATAATACCAAAAAGGATCCCATTCCATGCAAAAGAAAAGATCAACAGGAGGTCAAACCATTTTGGCGCTGTGCGGATATGGGTAAAATGAACCAGGTCGGTAATAATGTAAAACGAATTCGGGATAAACAACAGCCATGCCGCCAAAGCCATAAAGAATTTTATTTTGTTTTCAATGATCTTTACATTTTGTATCATCCACCAGGTGATACAATAAGGAACAAAGGCAAGGAATAAATTCCAGGGGAGGAAAATATATTCTAATGACCCGGTCGTTATCATCCGGCCCAGCAACAGCACGCAACTAAACGCAGAAGAAGCCAGCAACCATTCATGAATGCCAGATGAAAGCAGAAAATTTCCGTGTTTAAAAGATCGGAACCAACGCATATTCAGATTTTAGGGATAAATACAATACAACCAATTATTAAAGCAGTAATAGCAGCAAGCAATACAGCTGCTGCAGACAGGTCCTTGATACGTTTTATTTCCGGTCTTATTTCCAGCGAGATAAAATCCATTATTTTTTCAATAGCTGTATTGAATAACTCACTTACCCAGACAAATCCGGCAGCAAAGGTTAATGCAATAACTTCTGAACGGGATACACGAAAAAATACAGCTAAAACAAAAAGAAGAACTGTCGCCAGCAAATGTACCCTTGCATTATGCTGGCTGTTGACAAAATGTTTAATGCCTGCAAAAGCATATTTAAAACTTTTAGCCCTCGCTCTCATGGAAAATTTTGTGATCTCAGGATTCATTGGATGCTATTTATTTTTTAACTGGTCTTTTCCGCCACCCATTTCCACCAAAAAGCGGTGCAGGTACCAAATACAAAGATCGAATAGAGATCGTCTGTAACAGAATGACCATTCCGAACAACAGCCAGGCAAACAGGAACCATAAAAATGATCGCCAAAAGTGTAACCATGTATCCCATAGGATGAACGGGGAAGTAGGTCCAACCGAATGTTTTAAACCAAATTGTTCTCATGTTATTCTTTTTATGCATTAGATGACAGGTGATCCTTTTCTGTCATGAATTCAAAAACCGGCTCCCTAAACTTATCCCTGATCTTTATCCTTAATTGAAAAAGACTGATCCATCCTGCAAACACTGCCCCGGCAGGAAATAAGAGGAAGGGCCCGGAATTCCATATTTTTTCTTCTACCCTCAATACCTGTAACATCTGGAATGCAAATAGTACTGAAACAACGACGCCGGCATATAAAACGGCCAGCTGAACATGGTAGCTTATTGAACGTTGTACCACGACCAGGTAAATGATCGAAAATAATACCCAGGCAAACCATCCGTAGAACAATACATAAAACAATGAAATGAAATAGATCACAGGGATCATTATAGCTGGGAGTGTTAACAGGGCATACAAACCAATCGCTCTTGTATAAATAATAAAAGGAATTTTCATATGCTTGGCATTTACCTGTTCTCTCCCACCAAGTAAATGAATAATGTGAGCAGCAATCCCCCACTGAATACGGCCACTGCCAGCGGGAACCATTTCTTGCGGATGGTAAAATGAAATTCAAATTCTTCTTTTGAAAATTTCCAGTTGATCTGAAGCGTCTGGAATATCGTCAGCAAGAAAGCGATCAGTGGCCCGAACAGGATCAGCAGGTTAATATTCCAACCGAGATCTTCTTGAATGCCCATTCTTTCCAAAAAAGGAGTTGCATTATCATATGGGCCATCAACATTCAATCCATATTTTAATACAGAGATCAGGATGAAATAAGCGGTTGGCAATGCCAGCAGCAGGGAAAGCACATTAAGCCATGTGTAGCGGCGGATATTTGTTTCCATACATAAAATTTTAAGCGTTATTGAATATTTTATTTCTTAATTGAGCAGTTGGTTCTTTTAGCAATTCATTCCAGGGCCAGCCATGAATGGAATTCCCTTTCCTTCCAAGCCGGTAAGCATGTTTCATTTTTTTCCAATGTTCAGGCATGGTAACAAAGCTGTATAAAACAGTAGCCAGTACCGGAAAGGAAATTCTTCCGTTACCCAGCATAAAACTTTGCAGGCAGGCTTCTCCGTCGTCGGTGGTATCATATCCAAGCAACACATGTTTCAGGTCATGACGGGTATAATGATTTAAGAGCGGCAGGTTTCTTTTTTCTAAAAAATAGTACAGGTCATTTCCCAAACTCCCGGGGGGCAATGATCGCAACTGGTCTTTGTTGTATGTGAACGGGTTTGGTTTGCGAACTATTTTAAGCACGGGCAAAGCGATCTTATGCGTCAGAAAAACCAGTATGGCCGTTCTTGTTCTTAGCAGTATCTTTTTCATGACTATTTTTTATTTCATTCCTTTTATCAGCACTTCCAACGCCCCGATATGATCGTTAAAGGCTTTTTCACCTGATTTGGTAATGGCATATGTAGTGTTGGTTTTCCTGCCCACAAATCCTTTGTACACTTTGATAAAACCATTCTCTTCCAGGTTCACCAGGTGTGTGGCCAGGTTTCCGTCTGTTACTTCGAGCATCTGCTTCAGGTCATTGAAATTGATCTCATCATTCACCATCAGAACACTCATGACCCCGAGACGGATACGGTTTTCAAATATTTTATTTAAGCCTGTGATCGGATTTTTCATTTTCTTTCATACTTAAACCACATAATAGCACCATAAACAATGTGCAATATTCCAAAACCAGCAGCCCAGAAATACAACCCATATCCAATAAAAAACATATTGATCAACCCTAAAATAATTTCACAATAGCCTAGGTACCGTATATCCGACACAGTGTATTTACTGGCATTCACCAGGGCCAGGCCATAAAAGATGAGACTGGAAGGTGCTATAAATCTCCACTCATCATAGCGAAGCATTGCCAAAATAAAAGCTGCCCCGGCTACCAACGGAATCAGCATATTCCAGAATAGTCGTTTGGATGCATGATCCCACATGGGCAACCCCTGTTCTTTCGTTCTTCGCCAGGTGAGATAAAAAGAAGAAGCAAACGCTACGACAAAAACAGCTATGGCCAAACCCAGCAATTTAATTTTTAACCCGCTGAAATCATCCCCTGAAAAAATACCACGGCTGTTGTAGCCACCATAGTAGTTTTTTAAGATCTTCAGGCCAAACCCTGCCCCAATGAGGGCACAGGTTCCTGCAGCAATGCCACTTAAACCGCTCAGGGAAATAAAACGGCTTGACCGTTCCATGATACGGCGAATATCTTTTATCTCCTGTAATGTTTCAGTCGGTTGATTTTTTTCTTCCATAAAAAGTACTTTGTACTGCAAAGTACATAAACAGATCTTTAATTTCCAAATTAATTTTCCGCTCATTTTTGATAGGCGTCAAATTAACCTGCCTAAACATCAATCTAAACAGGGCAGGCATCAAATTAACCATCAGAATTACCCTCACTTTTGTATTTTTATAAGATGCTTAACAACGTGAAGCCTTATAAACCTTTCCTGACCTCCTGCTTCATCTTCCTGGTACTGTTTGCCTCAGCACAACGGAAAGTGATCAGCGGGGTAATTAAGGATTCACACAGCGAAGAACCTATCCCCTTTGCTTCCATAAGTTTTAAAAACTCAACAATAGGAAAACTGTCAGACTCTTCGGGTCATTTCTACTTTAATCTTACCGACTGGCCCTCGGATACATTGCAAATAACCTGTGTAGGCTACCAGCCTTACTTTACGATCATTAATAAAAACCAGGATCATATCCAGGCCGATATCATGATGGAGAGGGGCACTTTTAATGAAGGAGCTTCTGTTAAAGTAAAAGTCAATAAAGGGTTGTTGTTGTGGCGAAAGATCGTGCAGCACAAACCGGACAATGACCGTTTCCGTTTTGATAATTTTTCTTATGAACTGCACAACAAACTGGAAGTGGACCTCAAGCATATCAATTTTGAAAAGTTTAGCAATTTCAAACCCTTGCGGCCGATCAGTAACCTGATCAACCAGAATATTGATACGGCAGAAGGTTTGAAATACCTTCCTGCTTTTCTAACCGAAACGATCTCCGATTATTATTATCAAAA
>DATHDV010000134.1:0-21667 GCA_035318845.1 Chitinophagaceae bacterium | reverse complement strand
ATATAGCAGTTAAAGATGGCAGAAGGATATGTTTAGTTCTTTTGTAACTTTAATTGGCTTGCGTACGACGTGGGTTTTTTTGCTATGCCAGCTGAAGAATATATTCTCATCGTCCCGTTCGCTTATCAGCTGCAGTCTGGGCTGAACGAATAAAGCCGAGCAACAGAATATACCATCAACTTCATTAACTTTACTCAGCTTCGGTTCTGGCTGACGAAACACGGAATATCAGCACAGAAGAATGCCCTGACGTTGTACGCTACCTATCAGAAGCTTTTAAATATTGGCATATGACTAAGACTCTATTTTTTATTACTCTTATTCAATTTCATTCTATTCTAATTTTACAAGACAAAAAACTATGAATTTAAATACACAAATTATTTGGCTCTTTTTATTAGCAATACCAGTTGCTTGTGTTTCATGGGCATTTACCCACGAAGAACTATTTCGGGAGCCAAGAGAATACTGTGTTAATCGAAGCCTTCATGACAAAACTTTATTAAAAAGAAAATTTTTTTTCATTTTTACCTGCGAATACTGTCTTAGTCATTATATGACAATCATATTTCTTATTTTAACTGATTATAAACTTTTGCTCAACGATTGGAGAGGATATATAATAGCAGGTTTTTCAATAGTATGGATAGCTAACATTTACATGAGTATATTTGCGCTTATACGACAGAACATTAAAAAGGAAATAACTGAAATTAAAGTGTTAGAGAAAGAAGCAAAAACCTAATCCTGTATAGGCACGAACCGCTAATACCCAAACATAAAAATGAAGCATACGATCATTTATCTCAGCGCAATAATAATAATTTTGATCTCATGTAATAATGATCAAAAGGAAGATAAAAATATAAAAACAGTCATGACTGACAGCGTCAATTTTAAAAACAACTATTCAGAAGTCAACGGGATCAGGATGTATTATGAAATGTACGGACAAGGCACTCCTCTTGTACTGATTCATGGCGGAGGTTCCACCATACAATCCTCTTTTGAAAAAATAATTCCCTCTCTTGCAAAGAATTATAAGGTGATCGCCGTGGAGCTGCAAAATCATGGACGTTCAGGTTTCAGGAATGAACCTGAAACCTTTGAACAGGATGCGGATGACGTTGCGGCACTTTTAACCAATCTTGGAATTGCAAAGGCAAGTTTCTTTGGTTTTAGCAATGGCAGCACTACTGCTATGCAGATTGCCATACGTCATCCTGCCATTGTTGACAAACTGGTATTAGCCGCGGCTGCATATAAAAGAGATGGATTTTTACCGGGTTTTTTTGATGGCATGCAGCATGCAACATTGGCAAATATGCCCCAGGGACTAAAGGACGCTTTCCTGAAAGTAAACCCTGATAGCAACAAACTTCAGATCATGTTTGAAAAAGACCGCGACAGAATGATAGCATTCAAAGATCTGGCCGATGACAAGGTCAGATCAATTAATGCTCCGGCACTGATCGTTATTGGAGATGCTGATGTTATAACACCTGAGCATGCAGTCGAAATGTATCGCTTGATCCCAAATAGCGAATTGGCTGTCATTCCGGGTGGGCATGGTAAATATATCGGGGAAATTACAACCCAAAGCAGTGACACTAAAGACATCGATTTTGTAGTAGCTATGACTAAGGAGTTTCTTAATAAGCCCAGGCCCAACCATTAAAAGAAATTATTTTCAGCCTTTATACCTTTAACCGGCTTCAAAATCAGAATTCTATCTTTGTAAAATAGATTTATTCTTGACCCAATGCACGATTCCCTTATTCAATATATCAAAGATCACTCTGTAACCCCGCTTACCGAAAGTGAAATTGAAGTGATCAAAGATGTCTTCGTTCCAAAAAGAATAAGAAAGCGGCAATATTTTTTGCAGGAAGGTGAAGTATGCAAATATTCGGCATTTATAATAAAAGGCGCTATGCGGCAATACAGTGTTGACGACAAAGGTGTAGAGCATATTGTTCGCCTGTCTATTGAAAACTGGTGGGTGGCAGACCGTGAAAGTTATGTCATGCTTACTCCTTCGGTTTATAATATCGATGCCTGGGAAGATACCGATGTACTGCTTCTTACCAGGGCCGATTTTTTAAACAGGCTGACTCCCATCGCAGCAATAAATGAAATGACAAGAAAAATGGATGAGAACTATGCGATCGCTTCGCAAAAAAGATTGAATGCGACCATTAGTTTATCGGCCGAACAACGTTATTCCGACCTGGCAAAAACCTACCCTGAATTTTTGCAACGCTTCCCCCAGCATATTATCGCTTCCTATCTTGGCATTACTAAAGAGACGCTCAGCCGCATTCGCAGTCATGCAGTAAAAAAATAGGCCCCGATTATTTTCCCCTGCGCTCTATTGACTTTTGTCAATAAGGCTTTTTATCATTTATCATCGTTTTTCGTACTCAGCTTATTGCAAATTTGTATCGTTAATTATAGAATTCATGAACGGTTTTAAAAGGTAATAATATGAAAAAGAAAATCAGTTTTTCGACGCAAGGGCAAAGAGCCGATATTGGTCATATTGCTATTTATCGCATGTTGCCCAACAGGTATGCTGATGCAGTAGGTCCATTTGTATTTCTTGATCATTTTGGTCCTGCCAAACATGCAGTCAATGAACCCATTCAAAAAAATGGAAACGGCGCACACCCGCACAGGGGCATTGCAACGCTGACTTATATTCTTAACGGCGAAGAAGAACATTTTGACAGTAAAGGAAATTATGGCAAAATATATTCAGGGGGAGCGCAGTGGATGAAAGCGGGTAACGGGATTGTTCATGATGGGAATTTGAATGTGGATCCTCAGACAAACGACAGGCTTACTCACGGCTTTCAATTCTGGATCAACCTGCCCGCAAAAAATAAAGCTGAATCCCCACAGCATCTTGCGATACAGGCAAATGAAGTTCCGCAAAAAATGCTTGATGATAATAAGGGTTGGATCAAAGTAATTGTCGGTGAATATGAAAACCTGGCTTCCAGTATCCCCAATTACTCACACCAGTTTTTATATCATATTCACCTGGAAACAGGGAAACAATTTTCCCTCGACACAGAAGAAGGGTTGGAATATGCCGCTTTTCTTCCATTGCAAAATACAGTGATCAATGGCACTAAATTTGAAAAGGGTGAGTTCATAGAGTTTGACAGAAATAAAGGAACAATTGAGATCAACAATAATTCCGAAGCTGCCATTGATATTATTTTATTTGGCGGGGAAAAATATAAAGAACCCATTGTGGCAGGAGGCCCTTTTGTAATGAACAGCCAGGCTGAAATTGTCCAGGCATACAGGGACTTTCATGATGGTAAGTATGGCCAGGTAAGTTATGATCGTAATAATTAATCATTAAAAACAAAACAAATTTAATAACCATAAAAAAATATAAAACATGGAAACTACAGCAATAAGCACAAAAACAAAATGGACTATTGATCCCATTCATAGCGAAATTGGTTTCAAAGTAAAACACCTGATGGTTGCCAATGTCAGGGGAAGTTTTAAGGAATTTGACACAAGCATTTATACCACTGAAGAAGATTTCATGACTGCCGAAATTGATTTCTGGATCAATCCCGCATCCATTACTACCGGGAATGAAAAAAGAGATGCGCATTTAAAGAGCGCAGATTTTTTCGATGTAGAGAAATTCAAAGAAATAAATTTTACGGGGAATACTTTTGAGAATACCGGCGGGGATGGTTATGCACTATACGGAGACCTTACCATGAAAGGCATCAAAAAACAGATCAAATTAAATGTTGAATTCGGCGGAGTAGTACAAGACCCCTGGGGAAACCATAAAGCCGTATTCAACATCAATGGAAAAATAAACCGGAAAGATTGGGGACTGAATTGGAACGCTGCATTGGAAACAGGAGGTGTTTTGGTAAGCGAAGATGTCTGGATAACTTGCGAAATACAATTAACAAAACAATCTTAAACGATGCAACTCCAGGCACCCATTATCAACAACACAGAACGTAGTCGCTTTGAAACCGAAATAAACGGGGAATTTGCCTATGTTGAATATCGTTTTTATAAAGACGACATGGCACTCATGCATACCTTTGTTCCTGAATCGGCAAGAGGAAAAGGCATTTCTTCCGCGTTGGCAAAGTTTACCCTGGAATATATCAAAGAAAAAAAATTAAAACTTATTGTCTACTGTCCCTTCATCGCAAAATACATAAAACAGCATCCGGAATATGAACCGCTTATTGACAAACAATATCGTAACAAATAACCTACAGCACCAGTCTGCCGGCAGGAGATATGAGAAAATAAAATTTAAAAAATATGAACAGAAATCACCCTGCATTTAAAAAGGAAGCAGAACCATTTTACAATATAATCATGGAAGGGCTTACAGGTGAAGTAGACGGGGAGCATTTTTGGGATGCTGTTGCCAAAGATGCTGTTTTCGAATTTTTATATAATTTTCCGGGGTTTACAAACAAAATCGAAGGCCGGGCAGCATATATGGATTGGTTCGGAGGTTATAGCAATATTCTCCATTCGGCAGATCATCTTAGAGTTCATAAATCAATGGAACATGGCGTTGTGATTTTAGAATATGAAGTACACGGCATAGCTCCCTCAACAGGCAAACCCTACGACAATCGTTTTTGCTCCGTTATTACAATTAAAAATCGAAAAATCGTGCATTGGCGCGACTATATGGATTCGCTTTCGGTAATGTTATCTAGCACTCCGGCAAACTAAGCGGCACATTCACTGCTAACCCGCCATCGGCTGTTTCTTTGTATTTAAAGTTCATATCTTTTGCCGTATCCCACATGGTTTTAATAACGGCATCAAGAGATACTATGGCAAAATCAGCTGTGCTTTGTAATGCTAATTGAGAAGCGGTAATTGCTTTAATAGCTCCCATCGTATTGCGTTCAATGCAGGGCACCTGCACCAGTCCGCCGATCGGGTCGCAGGTCATGCCCAAATGATGTTCCATAGCGATCTCCGCCGCCATCATTGCCTGTCTTTGTGTGCCGCCCATGCATTCAGTAAGTCCGGCCGCGGCCATTGCGGAAGAAACACCGATCTCCGCCTGGCAACCACCCATCGCTGCAGAAAGTGTAGCGCCTTTTTTAAAAATGCTTCCTATCTCCCCTGCCGTTAATAAAAACTGGATGATCTTCTCTTCCTTGTTTGCCGGGGTATAACTATCCGTACAGAATGCAATATAATATTGCAACACGGCAGGAATAACTCCGGCTGCTCCGTTGGTTGGCGCCGTTACCACTCTTCCGAATGATGCATTCTCTTCATTCACCGCCAATGCAAAACAACTGACCCAATCCAGTATGTATTTAAAACTATGACCGCCGGAACGGGCAGCATCCATCCAGGAATCGTAATCCGTATACGTTTTATCACCCAATAATTTTTTATTCAATTCAGCAGCACGCCGTCTTACATTCAATCCACCCGGTAACATACCTGATGTGTGGCATCCCCGGTAAATACATTCCTTCATCACCCGCCAGATATTCAGCATGCCATCTTTGGTTTCTTTTTCCGTCCGCCAGCTATGTTCATTCTCCATCACGATCTCATGGATATGCAAACCGGTCTTGATGCACCAATGCTGGATATCATCTGCCGTATTAATAGGAAATGGTAATTGCATGTTGTCCTTTACCGATCTTGTTTCACCCTCCTTGATCACAAATCCGCCGCCGACGGAATAAAATGTTTCTGCAATGGAATCACCATTTTTAAGTGTTGCTAAGAATGTCAGTGCATTGGGATGAAAAGGCAATGATTCGGTAATTAAAAATTCAATATCATCATTCGGGTTAAAATCAACTTCGTGAAGCCCCAGCAACACAATTTTTTTCATAGCGGCAATGTCATTGATCTTGGCATTTATTTTATCTACGGCAAACGTGACAGGATCATCGCCGCCAATACCTAATTGCACGGCAATATCCGTTCCATGGCCCTTGCCTGTTTTTGCCAGTGAACCATAAAGAAGGACTTTAATTTCCCTGACATCAAACAAAATATCCTTTTGCTGAAGAGCCTGTACGAATCGTTGTGCAGCCCGCCAGGGGCCCAGCGTATGTGAACTGGAGGGACCCACTCCTATTTTAAAAATATCAAATACCGTTATGGCTTCGTAGATCAAGTTGAATGCTTTAAGATCAAAAATACAATTAAAAAACCCCTGACAATAAAGGCCAGGGGGTTAGCAAGCAGATAGTTTCAGCTCATAGAACGTCGATAAGCTCGACTTCAAAATAGAGTATCGAATTACCCGGTACGGACCCATATCCATTGCAGCCGTATGCCAAAGATGATGGAACAATTAGTTTGATCTTGCCGCCTTTCTGGATCAGTTTCAACCCGATCTGGAAACCCTGTATCATTCCATTAAGGGCATATACTACAGGATTTGCTGACTGGTCATCGAATAAGGTTCCATTCAACAGTTTGCCGGTATATTTTATAGAGACCTGTGACCCTGATACTGGCGTCGGCCCGCTTCCGGGTGCCGTGATCTCGTAATATAAACCGCTGCTGTGTGCTGTGGCGCTGATCCCATTGGCAGCTGCAAAACTTACTATCGTTGCCTGCTCACTTTGCACGGTTATGTCTTTACAGACAGAATCTCTTATACATCCGCCGGAAGCAAAAAGGGTTATTACAACAGGTATAGCAAGTAAGATCTTTTTCATTCTGATCATTTAATATAAACCGATTTAAGACAATACAAAAAGTTGAATCGCTGCAAAAGTAACGCAAATTCATGACCGGTCTCTGCGGTCCAGGAGTTCCCTGTAACGTTGCTCGTTAAGATCCCAGCGGTGACGGGCAGAAAAAATAACTACAAAAGCCACGATCAGTAATGCCGCTGCCAAAAGAACCAGTATCAGTGATGATTGCTCCTTTTTCATCTCCATCTCTGCCCTTTTATCCCAGCCGGAGAATAAGTTTGCAAAAATTGCTATCACCAGCACCACGGCCAGCGGAAGCCCGATGGATAATTGCCGCCATATTTTTTTCTTTCGCAAGCGGTTATTTTCCCAGTACCCGATGAAACCGTTTTCTTCTTCTGTAAGCATATTTACGCAAGTTAATGCAGGAATTACTGTTCCTATTGTATCCACCGTTCAAAACATCTATCTTTCCCTTCTAATTGTTCAAAGCTTTGAAATTAGCTCCCCTGCTTGTACAATATCTTATTACCCATAAACGGCTCGATCTTCCGGGCATAGGAAGTTTTTTACTACATGAACCCGTCTATTCAGAACCCGGGCAGCACAAACATGATAAACAGGCAGCCGTGGAAAATGTTTCTTTTGAAAGTAATACTTCCGTAAAAATAAGCCCTGATCTTATCGGGTTTATCGCCACGCAAACCGGTAAGATCAAAGCCCTTGTATCTGCTGACCTGGAATCATACCTTGGGCTGGCACAGCAGTTTTTAAATATCGGGAACCCTTTTTTATTTGAAGGGATCGGTATCCTTGAAAAATTAAAATCAGGTGGATATGCTTTGAAACCCGGATCCGGCATCCACGAGAAAACAAAAGAATATGTGCCGGTAGAAAAACAGGACAGCCCTGATTCCGGGGAATTCCGCAACGATTATAAAAAGATCTTTTATTCGGGTAAAGTAAAAATGAAATTGGGAAATCCAATTGTTATTATTCTCGTCATTGCAGGATTAGCATTTGCTGTTTGGGGTGGGTATTTTGTTTATAAAAAAACTATTTCAAAAAACCACCCTGTTGTTGAGAATGATATTAAAAACGAGGAAACAGGTCCGGTTAAGGATTCTGTAATGTTCCAGAAAGACAGCGCTGTTATACCGGTTTCAAATACAATTGCAGGCATGAAGAAATTTGTCCTGGAAATTTGCAATGCCAAAAGAGCTTATGAACGATACGGCAAACTGAAAGCTTTTCTATGGAATGTGCAACTGGAAACAAAAGATTCTGTTACTTACAAACTTTTTCTGGTTTTACCTGCATCTGCCGGCGACAGCAGCCATATTATCGACTCACTCAGCCTGCTTAACGGAAGAAGAGTTTACGTTGAGTAATAAAAGATGAAGCTTCCGGCAAAGACCATTAATACTTCAAATAAAAAAAAGTCACCATTATATAGTGACTTTTTGGGATCCTGTGTTGCCAAAGAATTACACATGACTCCTATATTGCCCTGCTTGCTAAAAGAATTTCGTTAAAAAAATATTTATTGCTGGTCTTTGTTATTCCATTTACCCAAAGACCTTAGATTATTGATGCTTAAAAAATTCAAACGTTCAATACTGTCCCGGTAAGGTTTGACAGATGAAGGAAACTTCCCGGTTATTACTTTTTGCGTCTTTGTCTTTTGTTCTCCGGGAAGTACCGTTTCCCATGCTTGCTTTTGACTTTGATGAATAATGAGAGAGTAAATGGCCGCCAAAAATAAAACTAGTTTCATCACGTAGTGGTTTATTATCCCTGCTGTTTTATTAATGATTATGCAGGAAAACATTGTGCCAAAGCCATATGTCCCGGCAAAAAAATTTAACGGCGGTTATTTTTAATCCCGGGGAGCTCTTACTTATTTTACAAATAAAATTTTCCGTTTAAAAGAAGAGGAAGACGCCACGGGATAATGTGATCTCCTGTTCACGCTTTATAGATCAGTTTTATCATTTGGGGAATTACTTACGCAGGCCGGAACATATTTCCCTCTGGCAGATAAGGAAAATTCATAAAGAAGTAACAGTCCGGGAATTTAGGCCTGGTAATTTTTTATTTTATTGTACAAGGTCTTCCGGTCGATCTTCAATAATTCAGCGGCCTTCTTTTTATTGAAGTTCACCTGCTGCAATGCGGTCATAATGGTTTCAAATTCCGCTTTTACAGCAGCATCTTTCAGGCTGATCTCTTCTTTTCCCTTATGTGTGCCGTTCTGGGCCGAGTGGGACGATCTATCCGGGTTTACCGGTTCTGAAAAAGGACTGTTATTGGTTATTTCCCAGGGTAAAGTTGCTGATGTGATAGTCTTATCGGGCTCTGTCAATAAAACAGAACGCCTTATCACATTTCTGAACTCACGGAGATTCCCGGGCCATGAATATTCCATAAATGTTTGCAACACATCATCCTCAAATCCTTTGATCTCCTTATTCAATTCAGTCATTGTTTTTTTCAAAAAGAAATTAGCAAAAAGCCTGATGTCTTCTTTGCGGTTTCTCAGCGGAGGCAGGTTGATGGAGAATTCATTGAACCGATGATAAAGATCTTCCCTGAATTTTCCGCGGCGGTAAGCCTCCTGTAGGTTTTCATTGGATGCAACGATGATCCGCACATCCACCTGTATTTCCTTATTGCCACCCACCCGTTTGAATTTACGTTCCTGGATGACCCGAAGCAAGGTAGCCTGCACTTCGGGAGAAAGGTTGCCCACTTCATCAAGGAACAATGTTCCCCCGTTGGCCATTTCAAAATGTCCTTCTTTATCCTGCAGTGCCCCGGTAAAAGCCCCCTTAACATGTCCAAAAAGTTCGCTGCCTGACAATTCTTTAGATAAAGTTCCGCAATCCATAGCTATGAACGGGTTATTCCGCCGCTCACTCATTTCATGAATGGTTTTGGCGATGACTTCTTTTCCTGTTCCGCTTTCACCATATAAAATGATACTATAATTGGTAGCTGCCACGATATTCACCTGTGCATACAGGGCTTCTGCAGCCGGTGAGTGGCCTACAAAAAATTCTTCGTTGGCGGGTATCTTGCTTTCAGGCGATTTGCCATTGTCAGTGGCTGAAGCAATTTTGGGTGAATCTGTGTTATTTTTATATTCACCTGGCTGCAATACTTTTTTCAATACACTCAATACTTCATCGGGTATAAGAGGTTTAGTGATATAATCCAGGGCACCAAGCCGTATAACCTCTACTGCTGTTTTGATGTCGGAATATCCCGTAATGACCAGGACGATTACATGTGGGTCAAGTTTTTTCAAAGCAGAAATAACTTCGATCCCTTCCATATCCCCCAGCCGGTAATCGCATATCACTATATCAAACTTCTTTTCAGCGAACAGGGCAATACCTTTTTTGCCCGTATGAGCCATATCTGTTTCATATCCGTTTTTTGAAAGAAACCTGGCAAGGAGCGTACAGAGATCTATGTCATCGTCAATAATGAGGATTCTATTTCTCATAATTGGTCTTTAGGTTATAAAATTAGCAATTTCTCCCCATCCTGCTAACTCAAATCGTGCCGAAATTTGAAGTTTTTCAGGACTGGCTGATATAAAAGCGCTTTGGCAGTAAAATTGACTGTTTTTTGTTGTGCGAGATTCAAATACAAAGTTTAGCCATTTATTACAAGATATGCCTACGAAAACGCCTGGCAGGATCAAAGCCCTGATCATTGACGATGAAACAGATATTTGCTATTTGTTAAGCAGTATCTTAAGACAAAGAAATGTACAGGCAACTTTTGCCGGAAGCCTTACTGAAGCTAATAAGATCCTTGACCGGGAAGCGGCTCCCCCTATTATTTTCCTTGACAACCACCTGCCGGATGGACTGGGTATGAATTATGTCAGTAAACTAAAAAAAAATTACCCTTTGACTAAGGTCGTGATGATAACTGCACATGATAACGTTTCTGACCGGGAAAATGCCCTGCTTGAAGGAGTCGATTTCTTTATCGGAAAACCTTTTTCAAGGGAATCTGTTTACAAGGCGCTGGATATCCTCACAGGGCAATAATTACCCATAATGTAGAGCTAATTCCACGCCGATCTGTGCTTAAATGACGGAAAGATTGAGTGTTATTATAAATGAAGCGCCATGCCCTGGCTTACTGTATGTTTTTATATTTCCTTTATGATTCAGAATAATGTTCTGCGTATTCGTGAGCCCCAGGCCGTTCCCATCACTCTTACCTGTGAAGTAAGGTTCAAATAGTTTTTGCAGGGTGTCTTCATCCATCCCAATACCGTTGTCTTTGATTTCAATGATACATTTATCTCCCTGTTTTTTTGATATCAACTTAAGCACGCCTTTGTCTTTTTCCATAGCCTCGATCGCATTTACAATTATATTTAAAAGTGCCAGCTTCATTTTTTCTGCATCTACCGAAACAATGCAGGGTTCCTTCGAAAATTTTTTTTCTATCCTGATACGTTTCAGTTCGATCCTGTCCTTTGCCATGTCCAGCGTTTCTTCGATCACCTGGTTAATATTCATATCCGTAAATTCCAATTGCACAAACCGGGTAGCATCGAGAAGATCTGATACCAGTTGATTTATCCGGCCGGCATTCCGGCTGACCATATCCAGCAGATCCGCAGACTCTGTATTCTGCGTTGCCATTTCCTGCAGCTGTTCAACGGCCAGAGAAATATTTGTCAGGGGGTTTCTTACTTCATGCGCCATTGTTCGGGCAATTCGTCCTGTCGCGGTAAATTTTTCCAGGCTTTTTAATTCCTTCAACTCTGTATTGGTCCGTTGCAGTTCGGCTATATTTTCTTCCAGCTGTTTCCTGTATTGCTCCATATTTTTATCAGATTCCAGTTTGGCCTGGTTCTCCCGCTTATAGGTTATCCATGAAAATAAAACAGCAAAAAGAACAATCACCAATGATACACCTGTCATAATTATATTGCCATCAAAGAATCTCGCCAGGCTTGTTTTTCTTTGATTCATCAGGTTTTCTTCCGTTGTTTTCATTTTTGCTATATACATCCGGATACTATCCATGGCTTTTCTGGCGGGCTCACGGGCCATGGACATGTCTTCACTGATCGTAAAACCATTGACCTGAAATGCTGTGATCCCCGCTGTCATATAATCCATTTTAATTTTTATCCAGTACTCCGCGGCGCTTAAACTGTTTTGCTGCTCTTTATTATCTGCGGTTAATTCTTTTAATTGTTCAAGGATCAACGGCATATTTCTTTTCCCGGAATTATACGGGTTTAAAAACCTCGCATCTTTAGTTATGACATAACCCCTTGCCCCGGTTTCCACATCTACCATCTCGCCTTTTAATTCTTCCAGCTTATTTACCACGCTATAGGTATGTTCGATGATATTGGTACCCCCTCTTAATTTTTGTATAATAAAAAACATGATGAAATAGGAGATCATTAAAAACAGGAAGGCGAAAATATAACCCGACCTCATTTTATTGATTAATGATAATGGCATATCCCGGCTATTATTTTATTCACTAAAAAATACTTAATCAGCTGTAAGAGAGTAAAAAGGTATCCGGGCGGCCGGGTTATAAAAAACTAAGGTATACAAAATGAACATATGCAGAAACCAAAATCAGTGTTTTTAAAAAAGTATTGCAAACAAAAGGGCTCCGGCGTTAACCAGAGCCCTGTTGTTTACACTTGCTATATCACTTTTTGCTGATTTAACTTTAAGATTTAGATCCGGTGTTACCCGGAAATTATTCTTTATATGTAAACAACATGCTTTTATTTTTTCAAACTTCGTGCCAGTGTAATTTACTATTCAAGAGCTAAGAACCGAACCCGGTTCGAATTTGCAGGCGCCTGGCAATTTTTTGTCATAAACAAAAGGGGGACCCCCGGCCCCCCTAACCTGTCAATTCACACGAAAACTGCTATGAGGATTGCTGATAAATCATTATCCCTTTTTTTTCAGGAGTTATTTTTTTGTTGATTTTTTCCGGGGCACTTTGGCTCCGGACTTACGGGCTTCGGAAAGACCAATGGCAATAGCCTGCTTGCGACTTTTTACTTTTTTTCCGCTTCTGCCACTACGCAGCTTGCCTGCTTTCATTTCTTTCATTACCTTTTCTACTTTTTTTCCGGCTGCTTTTGAGTATTTTGCCATGGTGTTTATTTTGGGGGATCATCGTTATCGCCTGTAAACAAAGTATTAAAGAAAAAACAAGAAGCGCATGAATTAATGAATCAGCATGAAAGAAAAGGAAACCTAACGACCAGCTGATCAGGAATATCAATCCCATAATATATAACAGACCTTTCCTCCACATTTTTTAATCCATTTTACACAGTTTCTTAAGCATATTCTTCCTTCAAAGTTTCATACACATATTTTTCTCTTAGCCAGGACACACTGCCTTTCCGTTTAAGTACAAACCAGCTCGCCTTCAGTATATGTATCGACAGAACTTTTCCGTTTTGCTGGGTATCTCCTACCCTTCCGACTATATACAGGTAATCATCATGGTTTTTTTGAATGAGATTAACGTTTTTATTGGCCACCGGATAACATGAAGGATCACCGGTAATGATGCAATTCAAAGAAGCATCATCGTTAGCCGTTGTTTTGACCTCCGTCGTTAACATCTCATCCTTATCATGAAAACGTAAAAGGCCAAGCTGAACATGATTGATCTTCTGCTGTATGTGGTGTAACTTTTTATTCATATTTAGTTCTGCTAAGTTTGTGAAGAACGGATTTTGAATGGCGGGGAAACGAAAAATGACGTGAGAGACTTAAAGTAGGTAAAAACCATTTATAAGATTCATCCAGGAACCGTTCCAACCGGTTCTTTTCCTTTTTCTCACCTGGTTCTGTGTATTCAATATCTTTCATATTCATTTTGATAAGAACAGGTTTTTCCTCTCTCGTTTCAACTACACTGTTTGAGCCATTGATAGGAGACTCGTTATTTGCGATCATGGCGCTGCCACTCACTTCGATGTAAAACGGAACGCCCTTCCTGTAAAAAACTAACCGGGCCGGAAAATTTTGTTCACATTGATCCACATACTGCAGTGGTGGTTTCGTAAGGAACCAGAGCTGGCCTTCATCATCTACTTTTACTGCTGTAACAATATTATTTGGAATTTTTACCAATGCATTACTCATGCTGTACATGACAGCGCTGCGTATCTGGTATATTTTCTCACGAATGAATTGCAGATTTGAATCATTTGTCATAACCTTGTTTTATCTACACTCATCCAAATGTAATACCAATCGTTATTCAGGAAGTAAAAGGCATATATGCAAAAAGATTTGTGCAATATTTTCCACAAACATTCACAAGCAGAGAGCTGTTTTGCCATTACTGTTTTTGTGACCGGCTGCGGAAAAAAAATTTATACACACTGGTTTCGTTTTCCACAATTAAAATGTGAATAAAATTTTTAAAAAAGAAAAAGACAGTCAGTTCCGCAAGTCGGCCTGGCCTTGACAATATTAATTTTTTATTAGATCAATAAATCAGTTTGTAATGACGGAAAGCAGTAGGCAATTTATGCAGATAGGTGTCGCAGGAAAATCAGATCATGAACTGAAATATTTTCAGACCGGCACCAGGAAATATATTTTAAACCAATAAGGATAGGACCGGGAGTTTTACGTGAAAGATATTCATTCATCCAAAAAAATTGGGGATGATAGAAATCATCCCCTATTGAAAATCCAATATCCTATGAAAAACCATTATACTATTTGCAAATGGCGTTCCAATTTTTATATGCCATTCTAAAAATATCGCCAGCCGCTTTATTTATCCTGTTTTTTCATCCCTGTTGAGTTTTTTACGTTGCTTTCGCGGGGAACCGGGTATCGATATGTACATATTTGGGAACTATTTTCCACGTTTTATTTCCCAATTTGATTCAATCAAAAGAGAAATTAAAGGCAACATTTTTGCTTTATTCTTCAAAATTAAAGAGATGAACGTACCCGTGCAATCTGCTATGATCATTGATGATGATGCCGACCTCGGCCAGGTTCTGGCAACTATATTGGAAACAAGAAAGATACATGCATTAACCGTCCAGACTCTTTGGGAGGCAGAAGAATATCTTGCCTATATGAAGCCTTCTGTCATTTTCTTGGATAACAGTTTCCCCGAAGGATTGGGAATAAATTTTATCCGGAATATCAAATCAGCGGATACAGGAATAAAAATTATCATGATGACAGCCGACACTTCATTATGGATAAGACAAAAGGCACTGGACGAGGGGATCAGTTATTTTTTGGAAAAACCTTTCAGCAAGGAAATAATTCATGGAGTTCTGGATAAGTTAAAAATGAAAAAAAAATGAAGCAACAGGATCTAACGCAAATCAGGGGTAGTATTTTCGTCAGGATTTCTTTCCGGAGTAGTATTTTGGTCAGGATTTACTTGTTTTCTTTTTTCAAGAAGTATCATTATGTCATCTATTCTTTTCCGGATAATATCTTTCTGCTCCTGCGAAGTTCCGTCATGAAAGGCTGATGTGAATTTTTTTGTTTCCTCCATCAAAAGTTTCTCCAGCTCTGCTATACTCAATTGTTGTATTGATGTTGTTGTCATGGTTATAAAAGTCATTTAAAAGAGATTCGGGAAAGGCAACAATAACTGTTCCAGTAAAGTACTTTAGATAGATTTATTGATCTCTCCGTTCAATTTCCTGAAGCTTATAATGAAATTAGTTCCTTCATTGACCTTGCTTTCAACCTGCATTTGAGCTCTGTGAGACTGAAAGATAGAATGAGAAGCTGCCAGTCCCAGGCCCATTCCATTTTTTTTCAATGTAAAGAATGGTTCAAAAAGCTTTGACAAATATTCATGAGGAATTCCCACCCCATTATCCCTGATTGACACTGTGTAAGCATCCGGGTCTATAGACATGGAAACAGCCAATTCACCTTTGTCGCTTTCCATAGCTTCTACTGCATTAAGCAGGATATTGGTAAAAGCAATTTTTAATTTTGGTTTGTCAGCTTCTATTTCAAGCGGAAGATCGGGATATGATTTTTTAATACTGATCTTTTGCAGGCTCATCCTGTCCGCAGCCGATGAAATACTTTCATTGAGTATTTCCTGTAAAGAATGTCTTTCAAATACCAATTCTCCCGGCTTGGTTAAATTAAGAAGCTCCGTGATGATCTGGTTAATACGGATGCAATTTCTCTGGATGATATTTACAAGATTTCTTTGCTTTTCCGTATCCTCGAATGGCAACTCAAAATGTTCAATGGATAAACCGATATTATTTAACGGGTTTCGTATCTCATGAGCCAGTATCCTCATCAATCTTTCATTAGCGGCCAATTTTTGCGACTGTAAATTTATTTCTTCTGTTCTTTTAATACTGGTGATATCGTGAATGATACCATGAACCAGCCATTGGTTGTCTGTGCTTTTCTGAAATGAAACGGAGAGAAGACAGGATTTTATTTCTTTATCCCCGGTTTCAATCTCAATTTCCATATCCGTGATATTGTTTTGAGCTTCCAGGGACGCTTTTATCCATTTTTGTTGTTCTTTGCTTTTAATAAAGTCATAAAGATTCCGGGAAACGAGATCATCCTTACTGGGTCCAAACAACAAAGACGCTGCGTCATTCACTTCGGCTAAATTCAATTCTTTATCAGCAATAAATACAACATCTTTTGAACCTTCAAAAAGATTCCGGTATTTGTTCTCTCTTTCCTTCAGTTTTTTTACGGATGCGGCCCTGTCCAAAGAATAACGGATGCAACGCTCTAATTTTTCAGTATTTAATTCCGATTTGACAAGATAGTCGGTGGCCCCGTTTTGCATAGCCAGGATATCAATTTCCCGGTTCCCTTTCCCCGTCAGTATCACAATGGGTTCTTCACATCCGATCGACATCGCTTCCTTTAAAAGGTTCAACCCTGTTTCATTACCCAGGCGATAATCTATGAAATAAATATTGCAGGCTTCGGCTCTTATCTTATCAATAGCGGTTTGATAATCACTGATCCATTCGAGCCGGAGATTGGCGCCCTGGATGTCATTAATGTAGTTGCTAATGATAAAATAATCATCCTCATCGTCATCTATAATGGCAATCTTTATCAGGTTCCCTTTAAGCATAGGTTATGACTGGCTTTCTGGTAAAATTAAAATAAATTTTGCCTCTTCGTTCTCCCGGCCTTCCGCATAAATAATACCATGGTGAATATCCGTGATCTTCCTGCATATGGCAAGGCCAATACCATTACCGGCAAATTGCGATTTTCCATTTAACCGTACAAAGGGATTGAATATTTTTTCCGCATCTTCCTGTTTAAAACCTATACCCTTGTCGAGAATATCTATTTTAAAATATTTTTTATTTTGCTGTAAACCCCAGGAACTCTTTTCTTTATCGGCCAGTGACTCTGCATGTACCCGGATGGTTGCCGGGATATCTTTTTTACGGAACCGGATGGCATTCTCAAAAAGATTTTTAAATAATTGCCTGTACTGCATCATATCACCTTCCACAACGGGCAATGAAGAAAAATTGATAGCAACTTTTTCTTCGTTCCCTTCCCGCTGTAACTCCCGGTACACATTCTCAACTACTGTTTTTAGATCGCAAGGAACAGATTCCCTTTTGTCAGCAGTGACCCTGTACAATTTGGTTAACCCGTCGATCATCGACCGCATATCTGCCAGGCAGGTTTCGATCTTCTTTACGTATGTCTGTACTTCCTCCTCAGGATCTTTTTTATATTTATCCGTTACTTTCTCGACCAGGTAAGACAATTTTCTCAAGGGTGTATCAAGATCATGTGAAGCGATCTCTATAAATTCAGCGTATTCTTTTTTATAGTTATCGATCACATTATTATTGGGTATCCCGTTTTTTGTTTTCATGTTACGATATGCTGAAGAATTGGCTGCTAACTGATAATTTTTGAAAAGACTTGAAATAATATAAAGTTTTATTTCTCTTGCACATATAATGCCCGATTGGAAATTGATCCTGATTAAGATAAAACGCAATATCATTAAGAATTTGTAATTTTCCTCTATATAGTTCCTGCACACCTGCTTATATTTCTTATCAACAGCAAATATGACAAGTCTGAAAATTTTAATTATTGACGATGAGGTTGATTATTGTACTATACTAAAAAGCTACTTTCAGCAAAAGGGTTATGAAGTTTTTTTAGCCTTTAACTTAAAGGAAGGACTTGAAATGGTCAATAGTGCGTATCCGGACATACTTTTCTTGGATAATAACCTGCCAGATGGGAAAGGATGGCCTCATGTTGATTCAATCGTGGAAAAAATTCCCCATATCAGGGCATATTTGGTCAGCGCTTATCAACAGAGATCAGATTTTTCTTCTCCCTCTCCAAATGTGACCGTTTGGGAAAAACCTCTGTCCCTGAATTTACTCAATCAAAATTTTTAGATAATAAACTGTACCGGGAATAGTCGCAAAAAAGATACGCTAACCTCATAGTTAACAAAGAGAGATCAGGTGTTTGACAATATCTTCGAATTCCTTAACCCTGGTGGGTTTCGTGATATAAGCTTTTGCACCCAAAGCCAGGCATATACTTTTATAAGTATCTGAGCCTGAAGTGCTCCACACTACTTTCGGAATTGATGCATAGCGTGTATTTCTCTTTAATTCCATCAATATTTCTGCAGCGTTCAATTCGGGCATATTATAATCAAGCACTATAAGACAGGGAAGCTGACCATCCACCATTTTTTCGAGGTTGTTTAACACTCCGTGGCCATTATTCACGAATTCAAGATAAAAAGTGCCATCAATATCAGAAAAAACTTCTACGAAAAACTCTTTGTCATCCATATCATCTTCCCCTACTAAAATGAGTTTTGAAGCAGGTTTTTGTGGGATTGAGGTGGGCTTTTTTAGTGGCACAATTTTGTATATACGGTTAGGGTATGTAAGATAAGGACTTACTGTTACCCTTTTGCATTTTTTTCACCCATTTTAATTAAATAATATTTGAACTTTACTACAGGCCATGTAATAGATTGATTATCCTAATTAGTCAAATAAAACGCTATGAAAAAGAAAACCAAAACCACCGTTCAGTCTCATGACCCTGAGCTGACAAACGACTTGATTTCTCCGTCAACTATTTCCTTAGAAAAAACAAATGGCAACGGCCAGCATATGATTGCTCAGGACGAATTGGAAAATCTTGATAACAGGGAATTACTAAAACTATTATCGGAAGTAAGAAACGGAAATTTTAGTGTACGTATGCCGGCAGACCGGGTCGGATTAAATGGGAAAATTTGTGATACATTAAACGAGATCATTTCTCTCAATGAAACCTTAGTTGAAGAGTTGACCAAAGCAAGGAGTACTATCGGTAAGCAAGGACATCTTAATCACAGGGTTTCATTACCGTCAAATGCTAAAGGCTCATGGAGAACAGGTGCCGATTCTATTAATAGTCTTATCTCGGATCTGGTGCATCCTACCATTGAAATAGCCCACGTTATCAGTTCTGTGGCAAAAGGAAATCTTTCACAGGAAATGCCATTGAGGATCGGTGAGCACCTTTTGCAGGGTGAGTTTGCAAAAATTGCAACAGAGGTGAATGACATGGTAAAGCAGTTAAACCTTTTTTCGATGGAGGTAACAAGGGTTGCCCGTGAAGTAGGTTCCGAAGGAAAATTGGGAGGCCAGGCAAAAGTAAAAGGTGTTGCAGGTGTTTGGAAAGACCTGACCGACTCCGTAAACCAGATGGCCGGTAATCTTACAGCCCAGGTAAGAAACATTGCAGAAGTAACAACGGCAGTAGCAAAGGGTGACCTGCGTAAAAAGATCACCGTGGATGTGCAGGGTGAGATCCTGGAATTAAAGAATACGATCAATAATCTTGTTGACCAGTTGAATTCTTTTTCTTCAGAGGTAACCCGTGTGGCCCGTGAAGTAGGTACCGATGGTAAACTCGGAGGCCAGGCCGAAGTAAAAGGTATTGGTGGTACCTGGAAAGACCTTACCGATTCCGTGAACCAGATGGCCTCTAACTTAACAGGCCAGGTGAGAAATATTGCGGAGGTAACTACCGCTGTGGCAAGAGGCGACCTTTCAAGAAAAATTACCGTGGACGTAAAAGGTGAGATCCTTGAATTAAAAAATACGATCAACACGATGGTTGACCAGTTGAATTCATTTTCTGCAGAGGTTACACGTGTTGCAAGAGAAGTAGGTAGTGAGGGAAAACTGGGCGGACAAGCAACTGTAAAAGGTATTGCCGGTGTATGGAAAGATCTTACTGACTCGGTAAACCAGATGGGATCTAATCTTACCGCACAGGTAAGAAACATTGCAGAGGTAACAACAGCTGTTGCCAAAGGAGACTTATCGAGAAAAATTACGGTGGATGTAAAAGGTGAAATTCTTGAGTTGAAAGATACCATCAATACGATGGTGGATCAGCTCAACTCTTTTGCATCAGAGGTAACCCGTGTAGCGTTGGAAGTTGGTACCGAAGGTAAATTAGGTGGCCAGGCAAAAGTGCAGGACGTTGGTGGTACCTGGAAAGACCTTACAGAATCCGTGAACCAGATGGCATCCAATCTTACAGCGCAGGTTAGAAATATTGCAGATGTAACAACCGCGGTAGCAACCGGTGACTTGTCTAAAAAAATTACGGTGAATGTTGCAGGAGAGATCCTGGAATTAAAAAATACGTTCAACACGATGGTGGACCAGTTGAACTCCTTTGCATCGGAGGTAACACGTGTGGCATTGGAAGTTGGTACCGAAGGTAAATTAGGAGGCCAGGCAAAAGTGCAGGGTGTTGGTGGTACCTGGAAAGACCTTACCGACTCAGTGAACCAGATGGCTTCAAACCTTACCGGCCAGGTAAGAAATATTGCGGAAGTAACAGTATCCGTTGCAAAAGGTGACCTCTCCAGGAAGATCACGGTTGACGTAAAAGGAGAAATCCTTGAATTAAAAAATACCATCAACACGATGGTGGACCAATTGAATTCATTTGGTTCAGAGGTGTTCCGTGTTGCCCGCGAGGTTGGTTCTGAAGGTAAGTTGGGCGGACAAGCAGATGTACCGGGTGTGGAAGGTCTTTGGAAAGACCTTACCGATTCAGTAAATAAAATGGCATCCAATCTTACTTCCCAGGTAAGAAATATTGCCGAGGTAACAACAGCGGTTGCCAATGGCGACCTTTCCCGCAAAATTGAAGTGGACGTAAAAGGTGAGATCCTTGAGTTGAAGAATACCATTAATACAATGGTTGACCAGCTCCGCGGATTTGCATCTGAAGTAACCCGTGTTGCCCGTGAAGTAGGTACCGATGGTAAACTCGGAGGCCAGGCCAATGTTCCCGGTGTGGCAGGTACATGGAAAGACCTTACAGACTCTGTTAACCAAATGGCCGGAAACCTTACAGCACAGGTGCGAAATATTGCTGAAGTGGCCATTGCCGTGGCCAACGGAGATATGTCGAAAAAAATTACAGTGGACGTACGGGGAGAAATTTTACAATTGAAGGAAACACTGAATACGATGGTGGATCAGCTTCGTGCCTTTGCATCTGAAGTTACCCGTGTTGCCCGTGAAGTAGGTACCGATGGTAAATTGGGAGGCCAGGCATTTGTGCCCGGTGTTGCAGGTACATGGAAAGACCTTACGGACTCTGTTAACCAAATGACAGGTAACCTTACATCACAGGTGCGCAACATTGCAGAGGTAACAAAAGCTGTACAATCCGGTGACTTGACCAAGAAAGTGACCATTGACGTAAAAGGAGAAATATTCGATCTGAAAAATACCATCAATACAATGGTGGACCAGTTGAACTCATTTGCGTTCGAGGTAACCCGGGTGGCCCGTGAAGTTGGTACTGAAGGTAAGTTGGGTGGCCAGGCAGAAGTGCAGGGTGTGGCAGGTACATGGAAAGATA
>DATHDV010000133.1:0-13802 GCA_035318845.1 Chitinophagaceae bacterium | reverse complement strand
TTCGATGCTTCATCACCATATATATCAACCAGGACAATATCCCTGCCATGGGGAATTATAGCCTGGCTTACAGCAATAAGACCGAGAGGGATATTGACAGAACCTTTGATCGTTCCTATCGCATTTACTTTAGCATCGGTGCTGATATGACGAAAAGCCGAATCGGACCGCACATCTATTACCATCGGTCCATTATCTTTTCCCACCAACCCGCAGAGATCGTTAAAAGAAATAATGGAATAATTCACAGAAGTTTGAACCAGGTCTTTTAAACATCCTTTCTCCTTTGCATCGGTATAATGCATGGCCGTCATGCCACCATTGATATTATAAATATTGGTGAAGCCGCTGTCTGCCAGCATCTTTCCTGCCCGGCGGCTGCGTTGACTGTGCGAACAATAAACAAATACCGGTTGGTCCTTATATTCCTTTATTTCAGAAAGTCTTTTCCCCAATTGGCCTATATCAATATTCCGGGCGCCTTTTAAATGGCCAAGGTTATAAGAAGCGAACGTGGATGTATCGGCATATTCTGCCGGGGAACGGACATCCACCAAAATATATCCTTTATTTTTTTCCAAGGTGGCACAGAGATCGGCCGGGTCAACAGTCTTGTACAATACATTATCGTTTTTAAACTGGCTCTTTGCTGTTATGGAGATCAGCAGGAAAAGCGGGAGGCAAAATTTGTGTAGCATAGTCCATGATTTTGATAATAGAAAGATAGAGAGAAACCTGAAAGGCGGGGTATTAATTACACCAACGGAAATATTTGCCGGCGTAATGGTTTTCTTTTGCCCGGAAATATTTTTTTCCTGAACTTTATTATTGAATTAATAACTCAAACAAATTTATATGAAACTCCGTCGATTCCTCACTGCTTTCCTGCCGTCTTTAGTTATCTTACTATCTTCCTGTAACAACAACGATAAAAAAAAGGAAGCTGAAATTAAAGAACCAAAACTAAAAGAAGAAAATGTCAATTACATGATCGATAGCCTGAAGATGGATGGCTATGTCGTGTATGATGAAAATATTGAAGGCAAACGACCGGCTGTGCTGGTAGTACATGAATGGTGGGGACTGAATGACTATGTAAAAATGCGGGCAAGAGAACTGGCCAAATTGGGTTATATCGCCATGGCAGTTGATATGTATGGCAATGGCAAAAGGGCCGATAACCCCACCGATGCGGGGAATCTTGCTATGCCATTCTATCAAAACCCTCAATTAGCCAAAACAAATTTTGATGCCGCTTTGAATAAATTCAAAACATATGGCCAGGTTGATGCAAATAATATTGCGGCCATGGGCTATTGCTTTGGCGGTGGCGTATTGCTCAACCTTGCCCGGATGGGTGAAGATCTGAAAGGAGTGGTAAGTTTTCATGGCAGTTTGGTTGGCACTCCCGCTGATAAAAATTTATTGAAAGCAAAGATCCTTGTCTGTCATGGCAACGATGATAAGTTTGTTCCGCAAACCGAGGTCGACCAGTTCAAAAAGCAGATGGATTCAATTGGCGCCAGTTATATATTCAAAGGTTATGACGGAGCCGTTCATGCTTTTACTAATCCTAATGCAACTGCTATAGGACAAAAATTTAATATCCCCATTGCTTACAATGCTGCAGCCGATACAGCATCCTGGAATGAAATGAAAGATTTCTTCCATAAATTATTTCAATAAGGACGGCAGCTGTCATTGAAAGCCCCTGAAAAAACTCTTTGAGCTCTTTTAGGGGCTTTTTATATTAAATAAGCTTAGTATCATTACTATAAGCCACGTATTTGCACGAATTACGGTGCAGGAAAATCGTAACTTTTCTTAGTAAAAGTTATGAAATGTAAAAACTAGTCTCTATTTTGTCCCTCCATTCGGACTTAAAACGGATTCCTTTGAAAAAAATAATTGTACTCCTGTTTATCGGAAGTTTATTCTCTTTGGCCTGCAGAAAAGGTGACTTTTTACAGCCAAAAACAGAAACTGAGCCTTGCGAGCTTCAGACAGCCAATCCTGCCGGGCTATCTTATCATACAGATTCTATCCTGGCATTTAACTGTACTCAAAAGCATTGTGGCATTTTACCGCTAAGCAATAAAAATTACTGGATATACCAGGATTCCATTTTTTTGGACGGAATATTCATCAAAGTGCAGTTTGACACATTGCGTTACCTGACCAATAAAAAAACACTTCCCGATGGCCTCGTCTGGTGGGAGGGTAATATCTCAGTGGGTCTTCCCGATATTTTATATGCAAATGATTCTTCCTTTTTTGAATTAGCTGACAGGGTGTTTGCACCGGACTTCAAGGATGTAAAAAAGGGATTTGGTCTTTTTCCCGGCGATTCCTTAAGATACCTTACCAGTTTTGAAGATGCAGCTGCACTGGGCCGCTCATTAAAATTAGGCGACCCTTTAGAAACAACCCTGGGGACTTTTGACGACTGTTTATATTTTGAAAAGAATGCCCGCAACTATCGTAAAGACCAGGTGTACTTCAAACCAGGCATTGGCGTGATAAAATACATCATGGAAAAAGCCCCGATCGGTGAGCGGGTAATAAAACTGCAACAGGTTTCCAATCTTGTTGCGTTTCATATTGAATAGTACTTCTCTCCTGCTATGCAACATGATCTATCATTTTAATGCATGTCGATCCAGCTAAAAGAAATACAAAGCATTCTTAAAGCAAAAGCAACTCCTGAAGCAAAGGCTGCGCATGAAAAATTTGTTCCCGGCACAAAAGAAAAGATCTATGGAGTAAAAATGCCTGTATTAAATGAGCTGGCGCAGCAATTCAAAGCCGGTGGTTTTGAACTGGTGGAGGAACTCTGGAATGCCGGTGCGTTGGAAGAAAAAGCGCTGGCGGTTAAGATGCTGGGCAAAATTGCAAAGAAAGACCCGGAACGGTCTCTTAAACTAATTCAACTTTTTGCAAAGAATATCGGCAATTGGGCCATATGTGATGCCATGGGTATGCAGGGATTGAAACCCATTCTGAAAACACATCAGAAAGAGATCTTTGCACTGGCATGGAAATATAACAGCTCCAAAGATCTTTGGCAGCGAAGACTATCGCTTGTATTGGTAGAATGGTACACAAGGGTAAGATCATTGCATCCTGAAATAAAAAAACTGGTAAAGAATCTTGAAAACGATGATGAATATTATGTGAAGAAAGCCATCGTGTGGATCAAAAAGAATTTTGCAAAAGAAAAATAATTGAAAAGCCCCGACGGTGACCGTCGGGGCGTGAATTCTCCTTCGCTTGCTTTAAATCTAAGGTAAGGTTATCAGTAAATGGTTATTTCCGTTGTTCCAGGTAAGCAAGGCCTTGTTATCACAGTCACCATTATTAGGTGCGCCATAATCAAGGAATAATACCCTGCTGTTGATCTTGATCTTCAGAACGCCGTTGCTGATCCAGGGACAAACTACTTTTTTGATCAGCGGAGTTTCGGTATCCAGTGTGATGGTAAGTCCATTATTGAATTCCGTTTTTGATCTTCCCTGGATGCTGTACACATCATCCCGGATGGTACGGGTGCTACCACCTTCTATTTGCTGTACATATTTCAAACTTTGATATTGGTATCCTCTTCCGTTCGGGAAAGTTACTTTTCCACCCACAACCTGCACGGTGAATTTGATATTACCATTTTCACTCAGGTTGCTCACAACTTTTGTTCCTTCTATATGTGCACGGTTCAGGTAGAAGTCAACAAATGTAATGGTCATTACGGCGCCGGGACGACGGATAGGAGCTGTCAAATGAATAACGATCGCACCTCTCCGGTATTTTCCATCGGCACATAAACAACCGATAGGACCAAAATCAATTGTAATGGTCTTTGGATACGTGCTGTCGTTTGGAGTGACAGTAATGGTAGCACAGGGCCCGAGACGTAAACGTAATTCTACAAAAGGGAGATCAAGGCGACCAGTCGCATCCGGGCGTCCGTACATACTTGCATCGCCTTCTTCTTCCGCGGCGATCATACTTACATCTTCCACATCATCAAAACTGGCTTCTGCCTGTGCACTTTCATCAGATAAGTTCGTGGCTTCTGTTTCCGTTACCTCTGTATTGGATGAATTGCTTAAACTGTTTTCTTTTTGACAGGATGTAAAAATAAAAGTGGAGAATAATACTGCGATAGCAGCAAGAGTGATCCGGTTAAATGATAAAGTTTTCATGGTTGTACTTTTTAGGGTTTTAAATTATTAACGAAACATTGGAACTGCAGATAGCAAGAAAGTTTAAACCAGATAAAAATTATTCCTGGTTGCCGGAGATGGGCCAGACTTTTTTTATTCGAACAGGTTTAATCCTGATTAAAAAATTTATTAAAAATAAAATTGCTATTCCTGATCATAGCAATTGAGAATTAAAAAGATGATCTCTGAGATTTTTTTAAATCCAATTTCTTTTTTAGAAGATTGATTAAATGAAAAAAGCGATTGTTATGAAAATTGAAAAGCTCCCCTTTAGGGGCTGGAGGTATAAAAAGCTACAAGCCGGTAAGCCGGATTCTGTCGTGGGCTATCATTTATCTGTACTGATAATTACTTACCAGCATCAATCTGCCTACCCTGTACCTTGGGCGAGCAGCCCTCAAGCGGTACTATACGTGGCATTTCAGCATGCAAGGTTTACCCGGATGTATGATCACTCATACAAACTGTGAGCTCTTACCTCACATTTTCAACCTCACCCCCGCCCTCTCCTTTCGGAGAGGGAGATGGCAGTTATTTTCTGTGGCACTGTCTGTCCCCGACAAGTCGGGGCCCCGATGTTATCGGGTGCATTGCTCTTTGCTGTCCGGACTTTCCTACCCAACTGGAAGCGCTGAGTCGATAGCCTGGCTTGTAGCGGGAACAAAAATAAGCAGGAAATCAGAATTGAAAGAATATCTCTCCTGGTCCCACTTATATATCCGATTAATAAATGCTGATGCTCAGCGCCAGTACTGTCAAAATATTTTTCAAGTGTTTTTAAATATTGGCTGAGTATTTCATACTTGCTCTACCCCATTGTTGGTTGAAAATAATTTGATTGCCCAATATTGCAGGGCATGCCGGAGCTGCATCAGCAGCTATATATTATTTGTATGACTTTAAAAACAAAATGTAGGAATTATGCAAGCATTTTCCAAGGTCGTGTAACAATTGCCGGCCTCGTAATGGGAACTTTGTATTTGAAATAAGTGTTTATAACTATCAATTAATTTACTGTTATGAAGAAAAATTTAAAATTACTCTTTACTTCTCTTGGTTTTACTTTCCTGTTATGCGTTGAAAAAGCAAACGCACAATGCACGGTTAATAATATTGTTATTCAGAATGTAACAATAATTGCATCAACAGCCACTTCCTGTACCATCAAGTTTGATGAGACTTTTAACATGGCTGAGAATAACGGGAATAAACTCATTTTCATACATGCCTGGCTTCAGAGTGATTACCCGGATTATTTTCACTGTGTCAACGGTCAAACTACTCTGAATGGTTCCATCCATGCTCCGCTTGCTTCGGACCTGGGCAATACGTACTTTAATATAGGAATTGATAATACCGGCGCAGTACCCACTGTCCTGGCAACCTATCCCGCGGATCCATCTGTTCTGTTAGCCACGATGGATTCAGTTACAAAAACAGTGTTGGCCGATGGTACCGCTAATTATACATTATATGGCGTTGTTTCTGCGACCCCGCTTCCCTGTCCCGCTCCTTATGTAGTAGTAGCGGATCTATGGTCAACCCAGGCTGCCAATGGCCAACGGGCCCATTGTGTGAGCTGCGGAATAAAATACTCCATTGGTTACCTGACGGTGAACGGCTTCGTTAATTGTACTAATCTTACCTGGGGTGCCAGGGTCAACAATAATACCGGCATCACACTTGACGGATACTACAGAGTTTTTGCAGACGTTAACGGGGACGGATATTTCACACCTACTTCCGACACATTACTCCAGGGTAACACAACATTTACTATAGGAGCTAATTCATTTATCAATATCAGTGGCCCTGTTCCTGCAGCAAATTTAAACCAGAATGTTTTTCTTGTGTTCACTCAAACAACAGGCGGAGCATCCGGTGCTTCGAGGGTTATCTTATTGCTATCTACTCAGTGTGCCCCATTAGCAGCAACATTTGCCTCTTTAAGTGCCAACCGTATCAATGCTTCCAATGTGCTGCTGAAATGGGAAACCCTCAACGAAATAAATAACAGCGGCTTTATCATACAAAGAAATATGGATAATATCAACTGGGAGAACGGTTCCTTTGTTAATACACAGGCATTGGCTGGCAACAGCAGTACTCCATTGTTTTATACAGTTAATGATATTAATTCAAATAAAGGGATCACCCAATATCGCATTAAACAGGTTGATATCGATGGCAGGTCAAGATTCAGTGAAACCAGGCTTGTGCGGGGAAGCGGACAATCCGGGAAAGTAATTGTTTATCCCAATCCAAGTCCGGATGGCCGTGTAAACGTTGTGTTTGAAGACAACCAGGGGATCCGTGATATTACTTTGTCCGATATAAGCGGGCGCAAGATCAGGCAATGGAATGGCGTAAATAACAATACTCTTCAGGTGGAAAACCTCGGTACGGGCATATACACTTTAAGCGTTATGATAAGAGAGACCGGCGATCGGATCATAGAAAAAATAGTTGTCATCAAGCATTAAATATAGAATGCTTTAGTATTTCGTTCGCTCTGGTTTGTGGTTTTGATGTGTGCCCCGTCCCAATATTATCGGGACGGGGCACACCCGTAAAGGCAGAGAAGGAATGAGCAGCAACTCTTTTACCCGGTAATGATTTTTTCGGCCGCTTCTTTATCTTTTTCAAATATTTTAAGTTCTACTCCACCCACCGGGTCCAGGCCCATTACATTTTCATCATTCAGGTAAGACTCAATTCCGTTTTCTTTCAGTTTATCCTGGATCATTTTAGCTTCCTGCAGATCGTTATAGGTATGCAGGATGATCGTTTTGTCTTGTGTCATGATAATGATAATTTAATTTGACAAAATTATTTCTTTTATATTCATCATAAGCAATTCTTTTCGTTTTTCTGCTGATAACAATTTGTTTCATGTTAGTTTATTACAATGAAAAAGAATAGCAAAAGGTTTAACTTCGGTGACCAACCAATTTTGTATGAGAATCATACTTGCGATCCTGTTTCAAATCATCGCCATGAACACTATTGCTCAATTGCAGCCAATTCATTCCGGTGTTTATCATTGGAATGAATCACCCGTTAAAAAAGATAAGCAGCGGGAAAGCCGTAAGATCGCCGAAGGGACAACGGCTGAATTCTCTTATTTCGAAATCCATGCCACTACCCAGGAAAAAGGAGCTACTCCCCGCCCACCCCATGCGCAGGATAGTTTAGAGGAAATGATCATTATTAAAGAAGGTAAATTAAAATGTACCATTGGAAATAAAACAGCCGAACTCGGTCCCGGGAGCGTGTTGCTGATACCACCACATGAAATGCAAACTTTTGAAAATACCGGGAATGGCCCTGTTACTTATTATGTATTTATGTTCCGCTCCCGAAAAACCATGAATATGGAAAGAAGCATAAAAGCCGGGGGAACATTATTATTAAATTATGATTCCTTAACCTATACGGAAACCAACAATAAAGGAACCCGCAAATATTTTGACAGACCCACGGCCATGTGTGATAATTATGAAATGCATATCACTTACCTGAAGGTCAAAGGGCCAAGCCATGCACCTCACCAGCATGTGGATACAGAAATTATACTCGTGATCGACGGTGATGTGGAAATGACCATTGATGGAACGGATTACAAAGGCAGTGCCGGTGACCTCTTTATTGCTGAAAGTGGCAAGATGCATGGCGTTGCTAATGCAACTGATAAGCCCTGCAGTTATTTTGCTTTTAAATGGAGATAATTGATCCTTTCATTCAGAATTTAATCCCGGTATTTTTTCCAAAAAAACTTCACAGCGGCCAGCACATCCTCCTCTGATTTGTTCTGGGTATTGGTCAACGGGATGCTTCGACGGAAACCCTCTTTAAAGCCGTCTTTCCGGTACTCTACCACCAAAATGAAATTGTCCTGGATACTGAGTACCTTTTCTTTCTGACTAATGTAAGCATTGAGCAGATTTGACCAACCTGTTACCAATTTCTCATCCTGGTAGATCCCCGTTTTGTTGATCCGGATATAAACCCTTTTATTTTTCCCTTTTACAAAAAAAATAAATGCAGGGGCCAGGGCAAGAGCAAAAAGAAAACTTTGGTAATCGATGTTTGTAAAATGACGTCTTACTGCATCAACGAGTCCATATACAAAAAGGGCAAAGAATAGAGTAGCCATGATATAATCAAGTACTTTATCCTCCCCCACTATAAACTCGCTGTCCTTGTTTAGCGGAATTGTCCCCATAACCTGTTTTAGAATGCAGACCGCCGTCAACATGCGTGGCAGTTATGTGAATGTAGCATTAGTTTTTGTTTTGCTGCAATCTCCGTGAAAATCGGTAGTGTATCGCCCGATAGCTATCGGGTTTGAATATAAACCACGAAGACACAAAGACACTAAGTCGCACAAAGCATTCTTAGTGAACCCTTCGTGCCTTTGTGCCTTTGTGGTTCAATAATTAATAATTGAAACCCGATAGCTATCGGGTGACACACTACCTGAAAATCCTGTGGCATGTGTTTTGTTCGTATACTATGAACAAAATATTTAAAAATGGCAAAGAAATATTCAAGGGCCGCAGAATCAAAGATCGGCAAAGTAATGCATGAGTTTAAAGAGGGTAAACTCAAAAGTAGTTCTGGTGATAAAGTGACCAGGCGGGACCAGGCTGTCGCCATCGCCATTTCAGAAGCGAAGGAAGATCATCTGAAAGTGCCCAAAAAACCAGTCGGTTCAAAAAAGAAAAAAGCGAACGTGTGAATTATATAAATCTTTAAAACAATCATGTAACATTTACCCGGGTATACAACAATAGCTTCGGGATGAACAAAGCAACCGCATTATTTAATTAAAAACATTTTTTATGACAGACGAAAAACAAACCGGTATGACAGAGAAAAAATCATCTGTTTTTGAAAAAGGCGCGGATAAAGACAAGAAAAAATCTCCCTTAGAAACCGATGATAAAACATTACAGACCACCGACCCGCAGGAAAATATGCAAGGCCCCATATCCTCCATCATGCAAACCATAAAAGAGGAAGGAGAAGCCAGTGACGTTGTAACAAAAGAAGAAGCGGACAAGAAGAAAGACGAGAATACATAACCTTATTTGCAAAATAATTGAAAAGCCGGTTATTTCGGACGGTTCACGGGCGGGTAAAAATAATTTACCCGCCCATTTTGTTCAATAACCGTGAATTATACAATTCATATGCATAGTAATGTAACGCTGATCGCTCCCTTTGTATTCATCTTTGCAGTTGATGATTCGGTTGATGTATCTTTTTTTTATCAAATAAATATTTACTCATGAAAAAACTTTTGTTTAAATTATTCTTGGTGCTTGTCGTTCTTTTCACTGTATCTCTTTCTGCTTCGGCACAGATATATGTCAAAATAAGACCCACATTTCCAATTGTTGTGAGGACGGTACAGCCCAGCCCTGTCCATGTATGGATAGAAGAAGATTGGGAACCCCGCGGAGGCACTTATGTATATGTAGGAGGTCATTGGGCTACTCCTCCCCGCCAGGGCTATGTCAGGAGATCCGGCCATTGGAAACATAGCAGAAGAGGCAATGTCTGGGTTCATGGTACCTGGAGGAGAAGGTAATAATTGACGGTAACCTGTATAAAATTTATTCAACCCGCTGGCACGCGGGTTTTTTTATTGTTCTACTTTGCCACCAAAAAAAGCACAAGGCCAACAGTAATTCCAATTGTAAACCCGCCAACGCCTACTTTTAATGTACGTTTCCAATTGTTTTTCCTTTCCTCTTCCAGCAATTTTTGTGAATCAATGAGCAATTTTTGTGTTTCAACAAGATTATCTGATGCCCTGCCCAATGAAGAAGATATTTGTGAGATATTGGCACTGCTCTTGTCAACAAAAACAGTGGCAGTACTTGCGAGTGAATCAAATTTTGACTTCAGTTGCTGGTAATAAGCTTCCTTGGTATTAATTATTTCTTCCTGCTTCTGGATCAAATTATCGTAATTCGCCACCAATTCCTTTATATCTTCCCTTTTGGAGTTCGACATTTTATAGGCGGCTTCGTAGATCTTAAAAGTAGGTTTATTAAGAACATATATAGTATCACAAAAGATAAGCAACGTATCGGCAAAAAAGACCCTGTCAACCATAAGGCTGTTGCCGTCATTAACTTTCTTTAATTTATTTTGTGCGGAGGCGTTTTGTATCAGGCCGGCAGAAAATAAAGCAAATAATAAATAGGTTTTGATGATGTTGCGCATAGTGGCATTATTTTAGATCTTGTATTCCTATAGGTGGCAAAGAATCAGATTTAAGAATTTCATCTTTGCCTTTTTTGATCAGGGCTTTGAGAGAGTCCCGCTCTCTTATACTCATGGCATCTAACTTTTTCTTTTCATTGTCATCAAGTTCTACCCGCCTTTGTATATCATTTATATAAAGACTGAATTTGTTAAGGTCTTCCTGCATGTCGTTTAACTTGCCCTGCGAAAATTTGATCTCATTCAGTGCACTGTCAATATTTTGCCGGGATTTTTTCAGGTTCTCAATGACAGCTTTAATATTACTGCGGGTGTTAAAAAGATCAAATACCAGGTGAAAGATAACCAACCCCAGTACTACATAAACGACGATCTTTAGAGGTCTATCCATGACAGCTTGTTTTGGTACAATTTTGCTTCTGCACGCAGTAAAGAATTGCGATCACCGGTCATGAACTCTGTATGTAGCCCCTTTCTTTACCTGACAGAAAGATACAGAAAATATCTATTTGCTTTGAGATTACTAATATATCAAATGTTTTCATTGCGGATACCCGTATTACTACGTATCAACAAAACGGACCAGGGTATCTATCACAATGAATGAAAAGCTATCGATGAAAAGTTTAATTCCAGGTAACATTATGGCTTTTGCTGGAACTGTAATTTATTTCTGTTGTTTTAAAACCGGTAGATATACTGTTTTTGGATTCTCTTGTAATACTAATTGTGCCGGGTCCTGCTTTCAGGCTTGATACATCAAGCCCGGTATAGGTTCCATTATCGGCCTGAACAGTTCCGCTAAGACCCGTGGATGGATCACCCCCACCACCCCGGATACCTGTTCCTGTTCCTGCAACATAATTGATCGTCAAACTGCTGCTTCTTGTTACGGTGGCATTTTGCGCCGGAGAATTTATAACTGGTCTTGAAGGAACGGTTACATTCACTAAAGTCGTTGTGCCGTTTCTTACATGCCGGAAAACATATTGATTGCCCGGGGACAACAGAGGTACTCTTTCAGCGGACCCGAGTCCATTATCTGTCAGTGCAACTCCATTGCAGGTGACCGATACGCCAGCCGCCAATTTTACATATTTACCATTGGAAAAGAACTGCATAATAACCGGCACCTTCCCATCAGACGGGTTTTCTGTAACATCGATTACTGTAATTTTTACATCCAGGGCAGAAGCCGCCAGGTCAACTGTGGCAGGTGGATCGCATGAAGCAATAAAGAACGAAACGATCAGTAATACAAAGCTGCAGCTCCTGCTTAAAGAAGCGAACAGGCATGCTTGAATTTTAAAATTGGTATTTCTCATATAAACCTCCTGCTTTTTAGTTTATTTGTTTTGGGGATACAATTTATCAAATGTTTTAATCGCTGATACCCGTATTACTACCCATCAGGCAACCGGCATGTACCGGGCAACTACCAATAAATTAAAAGCGGGATAAAAAAATTGTCAGTTCGTTTTTGGATCCGGCCCGACCAGTTTGAAGTAGGTTGCTTTGAAACGATCCTTTACGATCTCTCCCTGCACTTCTGCCTGCCGGATAGCTTCACAAAAACCATCTTCTGCATGCGCATCGCCGTGTTGATCGATACTTGTGCCATCTACAAAATATGCTTTCCCGTCGATCCGGACTGCGAGGTCGCAACCTTTGCCAGGCAAGCCCAACTGGCATTCGCCGCAGGAGGCTTCAACGATCTGTATCTTTTTGTTTGGGTCAGGTTTACCGGTGATGGCTTGCTTGTTATGTCCGCATCCGTAAACTGCAAACAGGCTTATAAGAATTAAGGCGGGAACAGCTTTCATTATTATTTTATTAAGCATTAAAATTACTATTCTTTGTTTACTAATTTCAGGGGAGCGAGGTATATTTTTTTCCTTACCTTAATCATGTTTTTCATAACCGGTTCATTTTAATAATTACTTGTATGAAAGAAATCGTTAACTGTGTTGCTTATGCTGAAGGACAACGTGTGGCCGATGTAAACCTCAGCGATGTGGGCAATTACCTCAATGAAAAAAACCAGTTTGTATGGATCGGTCTGCACGAACCATCCGAAGATATTTTAGACAGGGTACAGACCAGGTTCGGTTTGCATGAACTGGCTGTTGAAGACGCCCATATGGCACACCAGCGTCCCAAACTGGAACAATACGGGGCTTCCATTTTTGTGGTGATGCGCACTGCCCAGATGAACCAGCAACGCCATATCGAGTTTGGAGAAACCCATTTCTTTGTCGGTGATAATTTTATTGTCGTGGTGCGTCATGGCTTTTCTGTTCCCTATACCGAAGTAAGGGCAAGATGCGAAGCAACACCCGAGCATTTACGCAAAGGCCAGGGTTTTGTATTATATGCGCTCATGGATTTTATTGTTGACCGATATTTCCCGGTGGTACACGATTTAGAACAGGAACTGGAAGCAATTGAAACGAAAATATTCAAAGAAAAACCAACCCGTGAGACCACCGAACAGATATATGATCTGAAAAGAGAGTTATTGGACGTGAAGCGGGCCGTATCACCATTGGTTGATATTTGTAACCGGCTGATGCGGTTTGATATAAAAAGTATTTCGGAAGAAACAAGACCTTATTTCAGGGATGTGTATGACCACGTGGTACGCATCAATGAAATGGTTGATAATACCCGCGAATTATTGAACAGCGCCATGGAAGCAAATTTCTCATTGCTCTCCATTGCTCAAAGCGATGTATCGAAGAAATTTGCAGGCTGGGCGGCTATCATAGCCGTCCCCACGATGATAGCGGGTTTTTATGGCATGAATTTTAAATTCATGCCTGAACTCCAGTGGCATTATGCCTATTTTGCTGTTATCGCTGTAACCCTTAGCATTTGCCTCACTCTTTATTATTTTTTCAGGAAATCAGGTTGGCTCTGATACAGGGTTTGTTTATCGTAGTGCAGCGATCTCTTTACGGTAATCATGTTGCAGGTCTTCATGCAGTGCAGCCAATGCTGCATCGATCTTTTTTAATTGCCCGTCAAATATATTGCTGAGAACAGCATTTTGCCGGAAAGGAATACCGGAAATTTTTAATTGCTGGCAAAAAAATATCCTTAGTTCCAGATCGGTTTGCTTATTGCCGCTGTACCGTGAATGTTTATTGATCACCCGCAATATCTTCCGGAGTGTTTTTTTTGCAAAATATAAATGACTGAGATTGATCTCGCCAAACAGGTCCTTTATTTCCTGTTTGATATTCTTTATATAGTTCTGTTCGTCCTGCGCTTCAAACAGCAGGTAGCTGAGCAATTCTTTGTTTTCCTTTTTAAATCTTGCGAGACGCAGGCAGATAGCAGTGA
>DATHDV010000132.1:0-3260 GCA_035318845.1 Chitinophagaceae bacterium | reverse complement strand
ATCGTAATATAAACGCCCGATCGTTTTTACAAAATCAAGCGAATCATTCCGTGGCTTTGTTATAACCGGGATATAGCGTTGCTTCCTGCGCATGCCAAGCAACACGTTCAACAATAATGTAAAGATAGCAGTAAGCAGTGCTGCCTTAAAGGCAGGATAACGGAATAACACCGCCAGCCAGCTTTTCTTTTTCTCAGCTTTGCTATCCGATGATCTTTTATTGAGGTAATATTCATCCCACACTATCTTGGTCACGTCCGGCCTGATCACGGACAGTGCTTTCTCGAAATATTCTATATTATTTTTATGGAGTATAAAATAATTGCTGAAAGCCAGCGGCTCTGTATGCACATAAAAATTTCCCCTTCCTGCATGCAGGCGGATAAAGTCGGGTCTCGCCACTCCATCATTCCCCAGCACATCGGTCGTGAATGTATCGATCCTGGAAAAATAAGAGTTAAATGTTTTGCCGGGATAACTGTATCCGGTCTTTTTGTCAAAGGGTGGTGCATTGAGTGATATATGCATATTCTTTGGCAGATCGTCAACCCCCATGAAGGAAAAATCAAAAGCGCTGCTATTGCAATTGAGAATTTTATCGGCATCTTCCGAAATAAACCTGGCAGAAATGAATACATCATTGCCGTTTTCTGTAAAAGTGATCATGTTTTTCATCTCCTCTTCAGTAGGACTGAACTCGTCGCAAACAACAATAAACGCCTGTTTTGAGTCATGAATGGAAATTGAATCCCAGTACCCCGGTTCATACCTGTTGGTATAGATAGAAGCTGCAGGAAAAATATATTTCAGGTTCCTGTAGGCAACATATGTACCATAAGGAATTTTATCCTGCCTGCGCAAGGTTATTCTTTCATTTAATTTCCTCTTTTTCTTATTATTGCCTGTAAAAAATAATACGATTACTGCCGCGAACAATAATGCTCCAAGAATATATGGTAGAAATTTATTCAATGCCTATGTTAATTGACGGTCAAATTGATCAAAATCATTCCTGATCATTTTATATGCCCCTTCCCCAACCTCGAACTTACCATACCAGCTATACTCATAGTTCCGGGTGATCCGGAAAAAATTATTATAATAAACCGTCGGGTGAAGCTGAAGCAGGTAATCCAGGTTGGTCCTGTCCTGCTTATACTGGATAATATTTTTTTCAGCCATAACTTTCAGCAATCTTAAAAACATCAGCCGTATGGCCAGGCGGTAATTAGCATTTGCTTCGGCCTTATCAATTTCTTTCCGGTAATTGATGGCGAATATATCCTCTGTTACCAGTTCTTCTTCCTGTGACTGGATCGGTTTATTTTTTCTGCGGAATAATCCCAAATACAAGAATATACCTGCAACAAATGCACCGATGATAAGCAACCATAATAAAACCTGGAACCATTGCTGATCGCCTAATGATGTATAAGCCGATCTTTTGTAGCCCGGTTTTTTTTCTTCTTCGAATTCAGCATTGGCATACCAGAAATCATCATCCTGCTGCATTTTTTTTATAACACTGTCAGGTAAATGGCGCTGAACAATGGAACTATCACGAGTTGAATTCCATTTATCTAAAAAGACGCCACTTTTAGTATCTGCTGTTGACAGTCTCTGTTCTTCTGCAGGCACCTCTATTATTGGTTGTGGCAGTGAATCAGCCAGGATAGTTGTATCACTTTGTGCCTGAATTAATACAGGTAAAAGCAGTAAAAAAAACAGCAGGGATCTTTTACCGGCAACTGGACAGCAAATATTTTTTTTATACCTCATCGGCACTTAAACTTCCTCCTCGTTTAACTTTAATGATAATTTTTTCTCAAGCCGGACAGGATAAATAATAAAATACCAGACGACAAATATGGCAGACAGGGTAACAATGGTCGTGGTAAGAAATGATACATCATTATATAAACGTGTAAAAAGTCCTTCAAAAAAAGCAGCCAGCGCAAGCACCGGCATGATGCCAATCAAGATCTTCACTCCGTCTTTGGCACCCTGTTTAAAAGAGTCAATGCGTTTTATGGTACCGGGAAACAAATAACTTTTGCCTAAAACATATCCCGCTGTGGCCGACATGATAAACGCTGTGATCTCAAGTGTGCCATGAACAAAAACCACCAGCCAGAAATCAAGCCCAAATCCTTTTGATGAAATAAACTGATCAAAAACACCCACTTCAATTCCAAAGCTTCCTGAACTGATAAAAGTGGGTATGCCGCAAAAAATACCTGAAACAAAATCACTTATTGCTGCCTTCATATTATTGATCATTATCCCCAGCCAGCTCAGTACCGGGTTGCCATATTCATACACACCAAAGGGGTTCCCATTATCAATATTTCGCTGGGTCATGTCAACATAGCGATCTCCCAATACACTCCGGGCTATGCTGTCATCTGTATGCGATGTGAAAAAACCTATAGCAAAAAAAATCGAGAAGACACAAAAAGAGAACAGGACAACTTTATGATGTTTACGGATAGTAAGCGGCAGATCATATTTCCAGAAAGTGACCAGCCGGTTTGATTCCTCTTTCCGGTTCTTATAAATATCCAGGTATATTTTTGAAGCCTGCGTATTGATAAAATTGGTCACTTTACCCGAAGGATAAAATGTTTTGGCGTAGGCAAGATCATCCAGCAACTGTGTAAAATCAGCCGCCATTTCATCCGGGTCGGCTGAAGGCTGCTGCTGAATTCTCAGCCAGCGGTCTTTATTCTTCTTTATAAATAACGCTTCTCTCAGAACCGGGTGATTTAAGTTGTAAAATAATGTTTTTTTGGAACTGCAAAATAGGCCGGAATAACTTTAAATCATTAAAAACATTAACTTACCGGCGTATAAATAAGCCTGCATGGCAGCCATTAAAGTACCTACTAATTTTAATATTGAGCTTGATTTTGAAATACCTGAATTCTACCGCAGGATGATCGCCCTGTTGATTGACATGCTTATCCAGTATTTCTACCTGAGAATTGCCGGTGAAATATATGATTCAATAGAAAGCAACACTGATTATTTTAACACGGATACGCGTTATGATATGAGAGCAGTGGGTTGGTTACTTGTTCTGCCGATCATGCTTTATCATTTTGTACTCGAAATAACAATGAATGGCCAAAGCATCGGGAAAAAAATACTGGGTTTGCGGGTAGTGGATGAATTGGGGGGCAAACCTTCCATCAGCCAGTTTATAATACGCTGGTTACTGAGATTGTCGGATGTATGGATAGTGATACTGTTGTTTTATA
>DATHDV010000131.1:0-25633 GCA_035318845.1 Chitinophagaceae bacterium | reverse complement strand
TTCTTCGGCTTCATTGGTGCGGGGAGCAGGCAGGCTGCCCATCGGGCTCTTCGTTTTTTCCTGGTAACCAAGATAAAGGTTTGCATAACTTGCCTCCTTGGGATTGGCAAATATCTTTGCAAGGTATGTTTCCGTTTTACCGGTATTCATTTCGATGGCGCCAATATTCAGCGCTGCTGTTCTCCCTGTATTACTTTCGTCAAAAGCAATAACACCTGTGGCGCCTGAAGCATTTTCCACAACTCCATGTGTCAGGATCTTTTCTATACCGCCAATTGTTTTAAAATTAGTTCTGTCGACCAGGGCAACCCCGGTAACAATATTCCCTTTCCCGTCATCCCTCTTTTCTAATGAGCCCCAGAACCGGAGACTCTCTTTTAAACAGCATAATAACTGTTTGAGTAAAAGCTGGAATTGCAATTCCAAATCAGAAAGACAACAACATTCATCATCATCCACTACTGTTTTGGGCGTGCCGGTAGCCAGTGCTACAACTTTTACCGGCAACCGGAGATTCTTTATCCTTGTTTTGATAGTTTCCAAAACTGTTGCAATGGTCTTACCGATTATACCTTCCACCCTTAAAAAATTATAAGGTTCAATTTCGAATTGAAGCGGTTGTCGTACAAAAATATCCGGAACTGCAGCATATGATTCTGCATAATAAGACAAAACACGATTAGCCCTGTTACGGGATGATTTTTCATAGCTCCAGTATTTGTACAAGCTCCCCGGAGCTACAGGATCATAATAATATGGTATCGCTTTTTCAGAGAGCGGGACGGCTGAAAGGTTACTGGGCGTAATTCTTACTAAAGTATCATTTGTTGGGCTGCCTGCTGTAGCGATCGGTGGTATCCTGAAATTCTTCAGGATCAAATCCATCCTGCGGAATAATGCGATCAGTTTAAGCCATAGATCTTTTCGCTGAAATAAAGGGGAATAGATGAAGTAATGCCGAACTGCAGAAGCAACATCACCTGCAGGTGGGATCGCTTCGCCCAACAATAAGTGCCGCGGAAATAAAGATTCATCGGGGCTGCAGACACTTATTACTTCATTACCGGTAATACAAAATTCATTATATGCCGCTATAAGGTCACTGAACAGGTCGTAATAATATTGTATGTGCAGCGATTGGTTTTGATTGATACTGCCATTGTGTAAAAAAGCAAAATGGCTTACCAGGTTAAAACTGGCAAACGGATCAGAGGGATATATATCAATGATTACAGGACGGAAATGCAGGTATGCCTGCGATAACAGGAGTTGTACACGGGAGATAAAATCATTGGTCAGTATGGCCTGGTAGGCACTGATGATATGATTTGTATTTACAGGATTGCTATTGGTAATATTCCACCTGCGGATAACAATATCAGCCAGGCTGTTGAATGAAGCTGCAGTTACGGAAGCAGGAGCACTGATCAATGTTAGGGCAATGGCTTTTGTAACCAGTAAAGGCCTGATGGTCACCGTAACCGTTACACCTTTATCATCGCATGAATCGGGATCGCAGTTCTTATTGTTCTCTTCCAGTAATTCCACAAAGAGCAACACTACTTTTTCACCATCATTTAAAAAAGTGCTTGTTAAAGCCGTTGTGTCCGTTTCCTCCGCCTGCTGTTTTAATTCCCACAGATCAAATCTTTGTGTTTTTGTTGCGGTATCCACAAACTTGCTGTAGTAATCACACTTAACAGCATCAAAAATATTTGTTGATCTTTTAGTATAAGTGATTTCAGGAACGGATACCAGGAAACCCGAACTTGTAACACCTACCCCGGCCGTAATTTTTATACTGGTTCCGTCGGCAGCTGTTACCAGTTTCAGACCACATACAATACCAATACCAAGCAGGTTGGTACGGGTCATCCTTCCCTGTTCATCAAGATAGCCGAACAGGTCATTGAGGTTATCTGATGTGAGCACCTGGTCGGCTACAAATTTTGGATAGTCTGAATTGGCTGCTGAAGGAATCATAACTATAAATTTATTATCCGCACCGGCGGACAGTGAACGATTTAATTTTCTTTTTTCTTTTTAATCTGTTTATCTAACTCTTCATTGCTGATGATTGCTGTATGCCCGAGAAATACCCGGTTATCATCATTACCGTCAATACAATCATGCAGGGTGGCAGGCGGGTACACATTATTAAGACCTTTAAAGATTTCAAGGAGGTCCACAAGCCTGTTGTGCAATGTCACTGCATTGGATTCGGGTTTAGCCAGCTCTGCAAGCCAGGCACAATACACTTTGCTGAACTCAGCCAGGTCTTTCTTGCTTACCCAGCATATTTTTATTCCAAGATGTGCAGGAGTTTCCATTCGTATGGTCTGCTCTGCAAAACGACGGAATTCCATTCCTTTATTGGCAAGTCCGTCTTCCCCGTTTAATACAACTGTGATCCGGAAAGAATACGGGTCTCTTTCATCGCAATCGCTGCATCCTGCATCCAGGCATACCTCCAGTAAAGGATCACCTTCCGGGAATGATGAAGCGGCAATGGGTATATTCCTGGGCCTGAGTAATACATGTTCTACGATAAATATCTGTTCTGATTCAATTATTTTATTTGCAAAGGCTATGATCTCATCTCTCCCAGCTTCGGCCTCCGCTTCGGTATTAAAATGTTTTTTCTTCGTGGCGATCACTTCACCGGTATCATCAACGAGGTTAAGGACATATTTTTTCCCTTTTTTAATTTTATAATTAGACGGTATGGTAATAAAGGAGAATACGCTGTCAATTTCGGCCCAGGCTTTTTGCTCGGCTACCTCCAGTGATGGATCTACATACCTGGTACTGCTGCTTAAATAGATCTTTTTATTCTCATCGACAAGCCTCCACCTTCGTTCAAAATATTTTCCATCTGTATCTTTTTCTTCATAGAGTTCAATATTAGCAGCATAAGCTTTACCATAACCGAGGAGCAGTCCTATCCTCTTTACAAGCCCGGCCACATTCTCATTATTACAAACCAGCGCCGGCTCTTTATAATTAAATGATCTTGCCCTGTCGCGGCTTAGTTCAGGGAATTGCTGCAGGAAGGAAATTTTATTTTCGATCAGTTGTTGGTCTGCTATGTCCTTATCTTCTGTGTACGAATAAAGCATCAGGGCATAGTCATTGAAAGTTTCTGCAAACCTTGCGAGCAGGTGGTCAAGAAAACGATTACGCCTGTTTAAGAACATATCATCTGTTTCAACCATTGCCTGCAATACAGCTGCGTCCAAACCATTATAGAGGTCGCCCAGTCCATCTATTTCAGCAGTTGGTATAAATCGTGAAAAATAGGTTTGTGTAACCGTTTTATCTACGGCAAACAGTTCCTTTATATTTGCCAGCTGGGCCAGGTAGTTAACCAGCAATTGTTCGAAAAATATCAAATAAGCTTTTAATTGTTTTGCCTGTGCCTTACGCTGATCGCTTGCAGATCCCGGTAACCCATCATACCCGATGCCATACGTGAACGGAAAAGAATACTGTACCGGGAAATATGATTCCAGCTCATAGTAATTACCGTGAGGTACCGGCAGATCATTTTCAAGAACAGAGAATTTTGGCTGGCTGTGTTTACCTTTTACTACCTGGAGGGTATCGCTCAATTCATTACTGTCTGCAAGAAATGGCAGCCCGTTTTTTAAAACCAATACCTTACTGGCTTCAACATATAACCGCGGCTGGCGATTATAGGTAACCGCCATGCTCCATTCCTGGTTTTCCACCAAATACCCGTTATCATCATACCGGGCAAATACAAAATTCTTTATTGATTTGATCCCCGGGATATCCATTAGCAAATTGATGATATCAGATGTATACAATACGGTACGCAATGATGCTGCTGCAAGCTCAGCATTGTCAATAAATCCATTATCCAGGGCAGGGCCTTCAAAGATCTCGTCTACAGCTTTCTTTGCATCGAGTAATTGCTGCAGTGAATAGAATTTAATATCGGGGCTCATATACTGGTCGATCCGGTAATAGGCTTCAGCCAGTATAGCTTCAATATCCGAAGATGGTTCCACTTCCATATCAGTACAAATGGCTATATCTTCAACCCCGATAGCTTTTATGGTACAATAATCTTCGGCCAGGTTACGATGGCTATGCAGTATTTTTTTTGTTTTGCTGATGACCTTGTCGGCCGTTTTTATTTTTTCAAGGTACTTGGGAAGGATACCGGATACCGTGTTATCCCGGATAGCTTTCTTCAGATCGTCAAGCACCAGTGCTTTTCTTTCCGCGCTGCTCCTGAACCAAACATTCATGGGTACATCGGTAAATACCAATAGCTCCGTTGCAGCATTATTTTTATCCGGCTTAAATGTTACTTCAACATCCGCAAAGACCGCTTTACGCAAAGCATTATCTAATATGGATTCCGGTGAGGAAGGTATATCCGTATTATCGGTTTTGTTTCCTGAAATGAACGGCACAACCACTTTTGTGATCTTGCTTTCCGGTTTTCTGAATTTTTTATATTTTTCCCTGTCTTCTTCCAGTTTTGCCCAGGAAGGAAGCCGCATTTCAACGGTTGCATTTGCCAGTTGTGCTCCGTTTTTAAAACTGAAATTATATTTTATCTTTCCACTGTTAAGGTTGCCGCTTTTTTCTTCTTCTTCAAATTCCAGCAGGATATCATACAAGCCTTTTATAATGATCTCGTGATCGGTAGTTTCATATTGTAACTTACTCCTGGCGCAGTTTGCATAAAGATAAATATCATCGCAGGGACATTCTTTGCAACGCAACCAGCCGTTTTTAATACCGTCAATATTGATAAGCAGTTTACGAAAATCATTGGTGGTCCATGGATTCACGGTTAAAATATTCCGTGCGGTATATAAAGCCTGGCGGATATCGGCAGGATACTGCCCGTTTGCATCCGCTGTTTCGGGAGATGGAAGGGCAAGCAGGTCTTTTATATCAAGCGATGTCCGGTAACCAAGATCAGTTAGAGCATAACAAAGAGCTTCCAGTATGCTGATCCCGGGATCATGAATATTATAATCTGTCCAGAATTTACTGCCAAGCAGTTGTATATATTCCAAACCCTTCTGGCGCATTAACGCATAATTACTGCTGTCAGTCAGGGAAGGTTTTTTTTGTATGGTATAACTCTTTGTCATTAAGCCTTGCTTGTTTTATCAGATCCCGGTAACTTTTAACTCCCGCATTCTCCCGGTATTTCTATCTCATCCATATCTACCGGGTGTATCGTGTGTGTGGATGCGGGTGCCGAGACCAAAATGCTTCTTGCCGTTGATGCCGTTATCTCATCCATATCGCCGCTTTCATCTGTTGTTTCATCTACTTTTACATATAGGAAAACGTCTGTGATAAAATCCACATAATATCTTTCTTCAATAAAATTGATCAATACGGATTTATAAATCTTCCCGCCAAAATCAATGGTGGAATTATCACCGGAGGCCCAGGGAGAAAGAAACTCCGTGATCTCGTCTTTTAACTGGTTTGCATAAAAAGTAAAATCTTTGTACTGTTCATGCAGTTGCAGGGAGAATTCGATCCTTACTTCCTCGAACTGCGGCTGGCAGGCACGCAACTTTACAAAACACGAAATAAGATTTTGCAGATAGCTTTCAATACTCGTTAATGTACTTTGCTGCGTGTAAGGTTTCAGCGGGTTTGCATCGTTCCGGTTTTGAAGTGATGGAATGGTAATGATGCTTACGTATCCCGGTTTAACTTCATTATAGACCCCATCTTCAATTTGTGTATGGTTCAGGCATTTTACTTTATAGATCTCCGGGAATTTTTCCAGCACCAGGTGTTCATAATCCCATACGGTAATGGCCCGGGCCTTATGGCGTAACCTTTCACTTACACGTATGTAAAAATGATCTTCGTTTTCTTTGGGTCTCCCCGCAAAAGAAGAATATGGCTGGTTTATTTTTTTTACAGATGCATCAGGCACCTTCAATTTTGAGATTGTTCCCGCGGCCAGTGCGCTATCCAAAAAATCATCTGCATTATCATTATCCACGAATGTGGCCACAGCGGCCTGTGCATCTACTGAGATCAATTCACAAACAGCTTCTGCCGCTTCGCTAACAGATATCCTGAGCCAGATATAACCGGAAGGCAATATTGTATTTTCTGTAGTGGCATCTCCGGGAATAGCTATAGAAATGATACCGGATTGTACCAGTTGCAGTGTACTGTCGCTGATATCAGATGTCCCGAAATCGATCCACTGGTTATTACTTAAATAGGACCAGTGTAAATGTTCAACGGGTTTGACCACGGTTGGGTCAGTGGTGCCTTCCATCGCCTGGAATAAAATATTTACTGATTCCTCAGGGTCCAGGTCTTCAATGCCAATATAGAATTCACCAATATGCTGTTTGGTTTCACTTTCGTGAACATGTTTGAATTGCGGCAGCAGGTATATATTTTCTGCTGGCGTTAAATATTTATGCTGTTCCCCTTCGCCAAAAGGATAAATATGGAAAAAATTTATTTCGCGGCTGTTGAAACTCGTTTCGTCAGCAACGGTCATGTCAGTTGTGGAATAAGCTGAATAGCTTGCGTAAAGAGATTTTATTTTGGGGGTATAAGGTTCGACTGGTTCACTAAATGAAGGGGTGCCGGTACTTTTTTCAATTAAGTATAACGAAAGGTCTCTTATATATTTACTGAATCCAAAACTGCTCCGCAGTGATAATTTCATAAACCCATTTACAGAAGAAGCACTGAGCTGGGAATATTCATCAGCGTAACCAGTAATAATGCTATCGGGGATAGGTTGTCCTGAAGAAAATAACTGTACTAATGATGCTGTCTGATCAAGTTGATTAAACAAGGCTATTGAGTTGGCGATGCTGCTTTCTTCACTATTTACATCCGAATGCGAGATCCATCTCCCTCCTGATAACATTTGCGGGGTAACAGAAGGAGTGTTTGGACTATCATTGTTTCTATCATATTTTATGAAATCCTCATTACTGGGTAATTCTGCCCATTCGATATTTAATGATACGGAAGCATTTTTTTTGCTGAATATCTCCTTATGCCCAATTATAAAACTTGCATCTTTTTTTGGTTGTGAACCAAATGGCATAAAAGCTTTTGATGCATCCAGTGTACCAGCATCATTCGAGATCAACAGGTTCTTTAGCCCTTTTTGATTAAATACACGTTCGCCTGATTCTTCTTCTGTATCTATCCCTACTTTCACCTCTACTTCGATCTTATAAATGATCATTTCTTTTAATGAATCATATTCATACACCCCAGTGCTATTATCCAGCAAATAAACCTTGAGCATAGGAAGCGACACATCATAACTGCCACCATGTACAGCGGCATTATAATTAACTATGGCTGCATCTGAACCGGGAATGGTAAAAGAGATCTCAGCACATTTTATGGTAGCATCATCCGTAAGTATTTTCCCGGTGGAAAAAACGGGATCTGTAATCTTATACCATTCTTTTTCTGCCGTGAGGTAACATTCTATGCTCAATCCATCCAATAAAGTATCGTTATCTGTTACAAAACGAACAAAAACTTTCCTTTCTCCTTCCGTGAGATAGAGATAATGTGAAGCAATAGCAAAACCAAGCTGTGCTTCCGGCATGGCAATGCTTTCCAGTTTTGATTCATTATAAACTTTGTGCACATAGGGTTGCCATTCTTTATTGGTGCTGGTCAGTGCGGCGCCGTTGCCATCATCGCTGTTGGTTACCGGTGCCGCAAATACACGTCCTGTATTGTCCTGTATTGTAGTAGTGCCTTCCTCATCAAGAATAGAATCGTCATTGCTGGCCTTATAAAATGTTTTTAGCTGGGATACTTTTGCTTTATTGAATACCGTATCGTTATCCAGTGAATACGTTACTTCTTTTTTCAGGCTGTCCTTCCCCGCCTTTAAACCAATACCCTGTGCAAGCAGGTAGCTATCCACCTGTTTGGCCAGTTCTCCCAAAACATGCACTTTGTTTGCTTCAGCGGAGCGGGGTTGCAAACGCAATACTTCCTTGTAATAAAAATCCAGGTGACGTTGTGTTATGGTATTGATATGTGCCTGGTCAAACCGGAACAAATGAAGAAAGCTCAGGAACAACGCGTAATGCGGTGCATGCGAATCATAGTCTTCCAATGTTGTCAATAATTCCGCTTCGGCATCGTTGATGATCTTTGTATAGGAGCTGAGGTAGGTATCAAAAATTCCTGTGAACAGGTTGTGATTGGCAGCATGTTCTATGCTTAGAAATTCTTCTGCAAAACCAGTTAATGGGTTATTGAAAATGCTGTCGTCAGGAGTAATAGAACTGGTATAAGTATTCCAGTCTGCAGTCAGGCTTTCATCAAACCAGCTGTTGCTTAACCCATCGGTATTTATTATTTGCTGGGCATCGGTAAGTTGTTTATTCAGGATAACCCAACCACTTAAAGCAATATGATTAAGATATCCATTGCTTTCTGCAGCCTTATAATAAGCCAGTAACCTGTTAAGAGCCGGCGCTAATTTTGTTTTTACCAGGTTTTGAATGGTTTGTTTAAGGGTCAACCCATCCGGCATCCTTTTAATACATTCATCCAGGGCTTTGCTGAGTGTAAGTAATGCGCTGAATAATTCATTTAATTTTCTTTCAATGGCCGACAACGAAGCGCTGTTGTCATCATCCTTTATATAGTCGAACCGTTCATTGATCTCAATACGGTACCTGTCTATATTTTGTACGGCAACATTGCCAAGCTGTGCAGAAACATCGCTTGAGAAAAAGGGCTGCCAGTTCCCGGTGACCGTATTGGAGAAATGATAATAATTAATGAAGGCAGCAAAGGCATTGGCAAATACGATCCAGTCAGTGAAATTTTTTTCATCTACCAGGGCAAATTTGGATTTGTTCAACCCATCTAAGAGCCGTTGAGACTGGCTGGTGCCGGTGTTTTGCAAAGGATTCTTATGTTCAGTGCAATTGGCCATTTTATCGCTTCCAGATTAACCAGTTGTTAAAAAATCTAATTCTGTTCCTTCATTAATATAATAAGGGAACACAAAATTGTAACGGCTGTTGGTTGCCCTTACGATGTATTCCACCTCTACCAGCACTTCCCCCTCCAGTTCATTTTGTGTATTCAACGCAATCTTTTTTGCGTCGATCCTTGGTTCAAAAAAAAGGATAGCTGTCTTTATTTTATCGATCATGATGGTTTTGGTGGTCGTATTCAACGGTTCAAAGAGCAATGAATCCATATTGCATCCATACTTAGGCTGCATGACCCGTTCACCTATAGCAGTGCTCAGTAATATTTGCAGGCTTTTTTCAATGTCATCTTCCTTTTCAGTCATTTCAACTGATTTCAGTTGTGCATTGAATGAGGGAGGAAAGCTCCATCCCACGCCTAAAAAATCATTACTGGTAAATTCTTCACTCATATTTTATTTTTAAAAAATTCAACCTATCATTACCGTGGCGCATCCCAACGTGATCGAACCGCCGTGTGCAGTACTGTCGCCCTGCCTGGCTGCAGGCATACCACCTATCATTACTGTTCCGGAACCGGCAATAATACTATCCGGCGGACCGGTACAGGTGCACATATCACCAACTTTTGCAGCAGCCATTCCTCCGATTAAAACAGTTGGCGTTGCTGGCGGAAGTATCGCGCCGCCTACATGAGGTACAGTTCCCGTAACCATCGGGCAGGTATGCATGTCGCCTGCTCTTGCTGCCATTGCCATTGTTAATAATTTAAAATGTTTAATTAATATTGACCATCGATCCTTTTACCTTGGTTGTACCGCCACTGGAAACCTCGGCCCCGCTGCCTCCTTCCACTTTCGCCTCACTGCTTCCTTTTATTTTGATATTTACTCCGTCTGCTTTTACATCACCACCTGCTTTTAGAATAATGTCTTTGACGCTGTCCAGTTTTATACCGTCCTCATTCATCGTTATTTTATTTCCGTTCTGGTCTTCCAAATGAATTTTTTTATCTTCTTCTGTTATCAAAAATTTATTACCCCCCGGTGTTTCCAGGGAAAAACTTTTTTTATCATCATTAAAGATCATTTTCATTTCGCTGCGGCTTACATAACCCTTTTCATGGTTATCATCCGCAGCAGTGATGGGTGCGGGCTTTGCGCTGCTGTTGAGCATGCCCAGCACCACGGCATGCCTCGGATCATTATTAATAAAACCAATGATCACTTCGTCCCCGATCTCGGGCCTGAAAAAAGTTCCTCTTTTGTTTCCTGCATCCAGTGTTGCCACCCTGCACCATATCCCGTCCTCATCATTATTGATCACCGGTATCTTTACAAGTATCCTGTCTTCCCCATCCGGGTCACTTTCCAGTTGAGTAACAATACCGATATGCAGGCCCTGTATGGCTGGCAACATGGCCCCACTCAGCGGTTGTTGTACATTATAGGTTTGAGCAAACCATTCCGGGTTAATACCGAACTGAAAAGTTGTTTGCCAGTTTCCTTCTGTTATTTCATGGCGGATACCTGTTACGAATAATTTTCCTTCAAACCGGTCACCCACTCCGTTTAATTGAATGATCTGGCCAGGCGTTACCGTTGCAGTGCCGTCGGTGGTGACTTTTCCCCTGATCTTTGCCAGCCTGTTCTTCATCATGGCTGCATTCACCCAGGCTTGCAATTCCGGTTCTTCAATTTTTGCGCTGTTGTAGAGGCGGTATTCCGTTTCACCGATTACATCTGCCAGCGTATCTGCAGTAATATTGCCTGCTTCGGGCACACCCGGATCTTCTGCTTCGGTATCTGCGCTCAATTCCTGGTCGGTATAATTCCATATAGATCCTTTCACCGATTTATACTGGAGCCTTGCGTCTATCTCTGCATCCAGTTCATAGATTGTGGCGCCATATTGAATGGTAAGTACTGCATCACCGCTAAATTCAGGGGGGGCAACAGACAGTTTACCATCATTGGCAATACACAATAATCCATTTACATCTGCCCTGCATAACATAAAATCCCAATCGGTGCTGCAGTATTGAACAATTTGTTTGTGTGTAACTGTTGTAGCGCTAACATCTTTTTCCAGGCCATAGGTGTCGATGAGTTCTTCAATTACATCACTATCCTTTGTATCCAATGCATATTTATTTTTACAGGCGGCTGTCATTTTAACTGCTTTGTCTTTACATTCCACTATTAATAATGAGTTCTTCTTCCGCACTTTAATACTGTGTTTTATTACTATCCCCTTAAAAACAGTTTGTTCATCACTGCTGTAACCAACTTTTATTTCAATTTCTTTCCCCGGTTCAAAATCAGCCTGGCTGCTCAGCTCAAAGGATTGCTTGCTGGGTTCGCCGTCAGTATAAACAAGTGTGGCCACGGGTATTCGGTTCACCTCTTTATTGATAATGATGGATAACAGTTGATACTTTTGAGAAACTTCCGTTCCGGCACTTAGAATAGTTTTGGTAACTACCGTTTTGGGTTTATCAGATGGTATGGTCCTTTCATTGGCCATCTAGTTATTTGTTTTGTCAAATGGCGGAAAAAAAATTTCTTCCCCTACTACCAGCTCCCTGAAATTGCTGAGTTTATTTACCGCTGCTACCTGTAAATAATATTTTGAATCACCATAGATCTTGTAACACATTAACGGCAGGGTATCGCCTTTTTTAATCACCCGGAAATGTGTCAGGTCAGGCGACTGGTTATTTTCCTGCAATACCCTTGCTTCTTCTTCTGTTAGTTCACGTATGGTGACTTTGCAAACGGCCCTGATGGGCGTACCATCAGGATTAAATAATTTATAGGTAATGCTCAATGATGAGCATACTCCTTTCACCAAACCGGTTCCCCATACAAATTTGAAAAAGCGGGTTTGATGGATATCGCCATCATAACCCATTAAAAAATCATTCAACTTTTCCAGGTCCTCAGCAATATCATCCCTTGGATTATTGTCAATGATCCCGGTATTATCATATAAAAATTCAAATGACAATTCCCCCGGCGGCTTTTTTTCAAACCTGGGCGCGGTCCCGCTGGTACCTCCTGCCTGGCCATTATTGAACTCAACCTTTGTTTCAAGGGTATAGTTCTCAGGGTTGATCATAGCAGTGATCGGGTTCTCATCCAATTCTGCCAATTGGTCATCACCACAGGCCGGGTCTGTGTAAGCATAGATCTTCAATTTTTCAAATTCACCTGTAGGCATTACCTTTCTTTTTTATTGTTAATGATATTCATGATATCATCGATACATTGTTTCAGGGTATCGGCTTTTTCATCCTTTGCTTCCTGGCTTCCCGGTGCGGTGGCCGCTGCTTCTTTTGCCTGTTGCTGGTTTACAGTAACATTTATCTGTAACTCTCTTATTTCAAGCGGCATTGTTATTTATTTATCGTGAAATAATTATAACACAGGTCAAGTGTTTCGATAACAAGGGAATTTTCCTGTGCATTAAAATCGCTGACACTCCATTTCTTTGGCCAAACATTAAAGAACTGCCAGGTGATAACCGGGGAATGTTCTTCGTTTAATAAAGTAACGTTTACCTGCCCGGGACTAAAACTGCGGTTTTGAAAAGCATCAATACACCAGTCAATAACTGCAGAGTCGGTAAGCATTCCTCTTTTTAAGGACAGGTCGGGATACTTGGTTCGTACAGGTAATTTATGTTCAAACCGGTTTTCACCGCCTTCTTTAAATGATTCGGTATCGTATTCAACATTTAAACCCGAAACACTTTGAAAACGCTGATCGTTATCATTACCCAGGCTTATGAATTCAACCTTGAAATGAAATCCCACCGGCGGATAATAACCACCTGCAAGCGGAGTTGCCATATTTTTTCAATTAAAAGTTCAGCAAACAATTTTCTGCACCCTGCTGATGGCAAAGGAAATTTCTTTAACTCACCAGGTTCAATCCTTCATGCGCCAGTTCCAGTGTTTCAATGGCAACTTCATTGCCATCGCTTTTCAGATCACTGGCCTGTACTTTAACCGGAAAAGAATTCTTGGCCTTCCAGGTTATTACCGGGGCATGCGTTTCGTTAAGCAGGCTGATAATAATATCACGCCGTTCGGCGGTATTCAAACTGATCGTGTTTATCCATTTATAAAAATCTGAATCGCCATTCATACTGCCCCGCTTTAATGTGATGTTGCTGAACTTATGCATTCCCGGCATTTTGACCTTCGAATACTCAGGGCTGCTGCCTTCCCTGTATTCAATTGCTTCTACCTGGATATCAAGCCCGGTAACTTCTGTGAATCCTATTCTTTCACCGCCCCATTGTACAAGGAAGTGAAATTTAGCAAGTGGATATGTTGCCATGATTTTTTAATTTAAATTTGATTATAGTTATTTGATTACGATTTTAAAGAACGACCGGTCCTGTTAACTTTCTGCCAGTTTATGAGAGAAGCGCAAAATGATAAACTCAGCCGGGCGAACAACTGCCATACCAATTTCCACGATCAACCTTCCTTCCAGTATATCCAGCGATGTCATGGTTTTACCCAGGCCGACCGCTACATAAAATGCATGTTCGGGTTTAACGCCCTGCAAAGCACCCTGCCTCCATAAAGTGGTTAAGAAATTTTCGATCATGCCCTGGATCTTTACCCAGGTGTTTGCATCATTGGGTTCAAACACAAATGGCTCAGTAGATTTTTTGCAACTCTCTTCCACCATATTAAAGAAGCGGCGTACCGGGACATAACGCCATTCATTATCGTTCCCTGCAAGTGTACGGGCACCAAATATCAATGTGCCTTTACCCGTGAAATAGCGGATCGCATTAACTGATTTACCTGCTACTGCGTCCACGTTGAGATTTTCGAGCTGCGTTGCTGTAAATACAGTAACCGGTGACAATACATTATTTAAACTAACATTGGCTGGCGCTTTCCACACACCGCGGGTGCGGTCAACCTGTGCATAGACACCTGCAACAGCACCGCTGGGTGGCATAACCGTCATACTGCCGCTTACTCCCGTAAGTATGGTTTTATAAACAGGCAGAGCCGAAGCCAATGACTCGTCCAGGTCTTTGCAATACGAAGAGGCAGCATTGACTATAAGGTTCAGGTATGTTGTATTGATCTCGTCAAACAGGGGTTGCAACAGGTTTACTGCAGCTATTCTCCTGTTTGCATCAGTAGTTTCATTAATAACTGAAGAGGCCACAGCAATATCAGCGAAAGCCCAGGTTGCAGGTGTTATCATTGCCGTGAAATCTGTTGCAGCATAGGTTGCAATATCAGCATCGGCTTCTAAATTCAATGCGACAACTTCGGCAAATACCGGGTCAAAATTAGAATTGATGCCGGAAGTTACAGCAGCAAGGAAAGCGGGTAATGTTAATCTATCAGGAGCTGCCCCATTCACAAATTCGTCAATTTGGGCACCTATATCATACACATAATTAAAAATAAGCTGCAAGTTCCCGTCAGTGTTACCGGCTGCACCATTAAATGTCGCAACCAATGCATTGAATCCATCAGACAATACTCCATTAGGCGGACTTAATACCTGGGTTTTATTTTCCACATTCGCACTATCGGCATAAGCCTGCTGTACCTCTGTGATCAAACTTTGTACCTCAGCATCCGTTGTAAGGCTGGGAATGTTTACAGGAATGCCTGCTTTTTTTACTACAGACTCCACGTCGGTGTACTTGATAGATTTGGACAAATTGACATTTAACCAGGGAGTATATACGGCGCCGTATTTAAGGTTGTTGATGCCTATCCCATTCCTGAAGTTTGTACCCAAAGCATCATTTTGCCTTACATCAAATAAGCCAACCCTGTCCTGCAGGTTAGCACATTGTGTCAGTGCAGCCTGCTGAACGGTAGCAATATCTCCATCGCTTAAGACTACAGCATCCGGGAACAGGATAATAGTAGGTGCGTCTTCTTTTTCCAGTTCTGCGATCCCTGCAGTAAATGCTCCGGCAGTAATAGTTGTCGCTTTTTCGCTTTTACCGATTGAAACAATATAACAATCGCCGCCACCATTTGAATAAAACATACGGAGGGCGTCATACATAAAGTAACTGTTCGATACCGTGGCAGATGTGAAATTATTGTTGCTGTCTATATTTACCTCGGTAACATTGGGTGATGGGCCCGCACCATAGTACTGTTCAAAGTCCACCAATGACCCAATCCTTTTTGGCTGATTTGTAAGATCACCGGGGGAAATTTCATCTGCTTTTTCTGTGTAGCCAATAAATGCAGGTAATGCTGTTTCAACCTGGGCTACAGACGGTGGCAGCTTGGGAATTTCTTCCACGTAAACACCGGGAGTTTTGTAAGTAGTTGCCATTGTTTTTAATTTTTAGTTTAATAATTAAGGTTTATGGTGCAGTAATAATCTTTTTCTGTTTCGGTACGGCTCAGCATAGCAGTAATATCCGGATCAGGATTCGGAGCCAGGGGATCCTCATCATTAGATAAACTTTGCACATTCACTTTGAATTTCCAGGGTGTTTCCAGTAGCGGTATTGGTTTAGCGGATGTAAAAAAATCTTTATTACCCGGGGCTGCCGGTGTGGGATCGAATGTATATAGCGAGCCCGCATCTGTAATAGCAGTAACACCATGGCGGGGTGTATTATATTTCCAATAAGCCAGGCGGTTAGCAAACTGGATCTTATAAGTCAGCCATTCGGGTATCCCTGCATTCGATTTATCTTTTACCTTTCCATCGGCACCGAGAAAGGCAAAGCCCGGTCCATTGGACAGATGAGAAAAGATCTCAATAACTCCAAATACATTATTATAAACAACAGCATCATCAATGAACACATCAAACACATCCGCATTTATTTTCACTCTATACTTCCCCGGGATCAATTCAGGTAATTTCACCTGCACCTGTTTCGTTTCCTTATCAGTTGTAAAAAGATTTTCTTTTACCGGGATATTCAGATCATATTGATTATTGGTAAGATTCAAGCCTGATACACTGATAGTAAACCGTTTGGCTTCTGTGTTGACGGTGTAATTCCCAATCCTTGTTTTAGGAACGATCATATCGGCACCTGAAACATATTGTTGATTGCCCCTGTCTTGCCAGAATGCAGGTGCCGGGGGGTTATTGGTTTCATTGGTGCTTTTGATACATTCATACACGATACCTCCGCTTGCAGTCAGATCACCGGGTACATAATTCGCCGGCCCCGGAACCGGTTCAATTTTTTTTGTGAGGGATAATCCGCCATCCAGGTCATTCTGATGAAGATTGGTGAAATAGTATCTTTTCCCTTCCCTTAATTTGTCAACATCAATATTGGTGACTATACTGAACTTCGGTCTGCTGGGCTGCAGGTAAAACAGGAATTTATCGGCAGGATTCATACTTATAAAAGGCTTGTTTTCATCTGCCCCACCTGTTATCACTTTTACCAGCACGATCAGTTTATTGCCAACCAGTTTATACATCATCTGCCTGTTCTTCATCAGCAGGCGGGTTTCTTCGGAAGGAACTACATCAAAATCCCAACACTGCAGATTGCTGTAATAGTCATGCAGCAGTTCCGTCATAAATAATATTTTATATTTTGTTGTCATTCTGCTACCGGTTGTTTGACCTTCTCATCCAGTTTGATCTCCTTGATAAATCCGCTTTCACTGATCACCAGGTCCTCATCAAGAGTTACCTGGCGGATCTTATACATCACAGAAGGCAGGTACTTTCCGCCAAGAGTGCTCCACAAATGATTGATCTGTTCAAAGTTTAAAGAATGCAGTTCCACAATAAGTTTAAGTATCCTGCTGTCGAGCGAAGGGTGTGTAACGGGAGTAAAAACATTCTGAAACTGAAAAAACTGAAGTATATGACTGAGCCAGGTCAATGACTGCCCGTAGTTATTCCGGTTTAGGGCAATCAACATGTATAAATTAAGAAACAGCGGGGGATTTTTGTACCTGGTACTGACAATTGATTTTACATAGTTCTCCTGTTGCTTGGATACACGGTCTTCTTCTATATTCACCAGTGATAAAATCGCCCTGTTAGCGATCGGATCTGAGCCGGCAAGCGTATCCACATCATATGCACGGGCTATATTGCCCAATTCCACCCGCGGCGCATCAGAAGTGACCACTCCTTTCAGGATAAGGTATTTATTCAATTCATCAGCCAGGAATTGGAATGTTTCAAGCAACATGGTAAGACATTTAGATCAGTAAAATCTACAATGCTACCTAAGCAAAAACCTTAAACGATAACCATGTGTGTTTAGAAAGGCAATACGGTATACCGGGTTGTAATTACAACCCGCTGCTGCTTAATTATGCCTTAAACAAAAGTGATGTCTTGAAAGGATATAGAAAAATAAACGGATAACGAATTTATGTTGAAAGATAATTCAAACCAAAATTTTTTTTGTGAAACCAATTAAAAAATAGTTAAGTGATATTAAAAATAGAAATAAAGCATGCTTTAAAAAATTTGTTGCTGGAACAAGAGAGGGATTACTTTCAGTGATCCCCGGGAAAAAGGGTAAAGAATTAGAGGAACCTTTTGTGCATAAACGCCCTTCCGGAACCCGATTTAAGATACTTTTCAAATTCAAATGCTTTGTACTTGTCTTTAAAGGCACAATAAAAAGACAATACCACAGGTAATCTTGACTTAGTAGCGGGTACATGGCCACTAATATGCCTTTGAAATCATGCTTTTAAATCTTCTGTACAACCTGTATAAGGAGAGCCATCATTACATTCTAAAATATAAACGTAATGCATAAAATATTTTTTAGCGGATAAAGATAAACCTGAAGCAGGATGAAAACAGCAGGAAGTTGATGCGGACCTCGTCCGCCGTAGCCCGATCTACCTGAAAGAATGGCTTGTAAAAAAGAAAACCGCCGTCGCTAAAGCTATGGCGGGCGAAGGCGGAGAGGGAGGGATTCGAACCCTCGGTACAAGTTTAAGCTCGTACAACGGTTTAGCAAACCGGCCCTTTCGGCCACTCAGGCACCTCTCCGTTTAAGGGAAGCAAAAATAAAGATTAATGAGGGCAAATCCCAAATTGAAATAACAAATCCCAAATTCCAGCCTGTAAGATTGGAATTTGGGATTTAAAATTTATTATTTATCAGATTACATTGCAGCCAGTTGAACTTTTTGCTGCAGTTCCAATACATTTTCCCTGAATACTCCATCGGTATCCATCAGGTCCTTCACGGTCTGGCAGGAATGGATAACAGTGGTATGATCCCGGCCACCAAAATGTTCACCAATTGTTTTTAAAGAATTTTTGGTAAAGGCCTTTGCCAGGTACATAGTAATTTGTCTTGCCTGTACGATCTCTCTCTTGCGGGTCTTTTGCAGGAGTTTATCGTAGGCAACATCAAAGTATTCACAAACCATTTTTTGAATGGTCTCGATCGTAATTTCCTTACTGGATGATTTTACAAAATTGCGTAACACTTTCTTGGCTAAGTCTAAGTCTATCTCCCTTCTGTTAAGCGAAGATTGTGCCAACAGTGATATCAAAGCCCCTTCCAGTTCCCTGACATTATTGCTGATATTGTAAGCAATATATTTTACCACCTCTTTGGGCATTTCCAATCCGTCATTCTTCATTTTTCTTTCCAGGATATCGATCCGGGTATCATAATCGGGTACCTGCAGGTCTGCACTAAGCCCCCAGCGGAAACGGCTCAATAATCTTTCCTGAACACCTTCGAGGTCTTTAGGCGATTTATCAGAAGTTAATACCAGTTGTTTGCCTGATTGGTGGAGGTGATTAAAAATGGCAAAGAAAGCATCCTGTGATTTTTCAGCCTTTGCAAAAAATTGCACATCGTCAATGATCAGCACATCGATCAACTGGTAAAAATGTATAAAATCATTGATCGCATTGTTCCTGCTATGGTCCATGAACTGGTTGATAAACTTTTCGGAGCTTACATATAAGACGACCTTATTAGGGTTAGCTCTTTTTACTTCATTTCCTATAGCCTGGGCGAGGTGGGTTTTGCCCAAACCAACTCCTCCATATATAACAAGGGGGTTAAAGGAATTGGCTCCGGGCTTTTCAGCCACCGTTTTACCGGCACGACGGGCCACCCGGTTACAATCGCCTTCTATAAATGCTTCAAATGTGTAAATGTGATTGAGCTGCGGATCGATCTGCATCTTTTTAAGACCCGGAATAACGAAAGGATTCTTTACCGGGTTATTGATGACAAGAGGAAAATCCATTTCGTTATTTGAAAAAGTTTTAAAACCCTGGCCACTTACATCCATGGTAACCGGTTTGTTCTTACTGTTACCACTGTCCACCATGATGCGGTATTCGAGACGGGCTTCTTTGCCCAATTCTCTTTTCAGTGTCTTCGCTAATAAATTTACGTAATGTTCTTCAAGATATTCGAAAAAAAATTGGCTGGGAACCTGGATGACCAAAACATTATTTTTAAGTGATACCGGTTTTATCGGTTCGAACCATGTTTTGTAATGCTGTCTTTCAACAATATCATTGATGATCTTCAAACAATTGGTCCAGACTTTTTCAGCATTCTTCTCCATCAGTCAGTAAGTAATTTATATATCGGGTCAAATATAGTATGTTAAACAGGGTGTCCGGATCTTCTTTGCACAATATCAATAAAAAGCTGGACAGGGAAGCGAATATCAACAATTCTTTTCTAAAAAAAAATTTTTACCCTTCTGTTTTTTGTGAAACAGAAATTGTATGATAATTTGCCGAATTTCTGCCCCAAAATTTGGTAAATTCAAAATCAAGCATCCCGGAAATTATCCCTGCCCTGCCTGCAATAAAATCACAACCTTTTTTATATTCATAATTGATAAGGTTATCTAAGAATTTGTGGCAACGACCACAGATGATAGCATTAATATCACGGGTTTGTTTTGCTGCCAGGTTTTCAAAAATATTACCTGATCTTTTTTGAACGTTAGTATTAAAATTGTACATTTTGTATTGAATCGAATGGCTTTGATAAGCAGTATTACCGGGTATACCTGTAAAGACAGTAAACAAAACAACTAAAGAAAAGAGGAAATTTTTTTTCATAATCAGAGACTTGTTTGAAGGTATAAATATTTTATCTCCATAACAAGGAATTCCAAAATTATTCCCGGTTTTTTTTCTGCATCTTTGCTATAACATATAATGTGCCCAATCATAGCTATATGGATTGAGCCATTGAATTCCCATAAAATTTACTTCGCCTGCCAATAAGCTAGCTTGTAAATTGTATGGCTCATTTCAGGATAAAAACCTGACAGTATGCAAAAAATCATATCCCTCAAACTGCTTCCATCTGAAGCGGGGAGCCTGGTACACATAAAGCAATACATAGCAAAGGCAGAAGCAGTAAGCGTTTCCGCTGTCTCCGGCTTTACCATCTTAAAACATTCGATCGACGCCAGGGGCAGGCAGCCCTGGATCAACCTTTCCCTCAAAGCTTTTATAAATGAACCCTTTCAACCACGGGAGTTATTGCCATTTGACTTCAGGGATGTGAGAAATTCCTTTACCCGGGTGATCATCATTGGCGCCGGACCCGCTGGTTTGTTTGCAGCCCTTCAGTTAATTGAAAAGGGGATCAAACCCATCATACTTGAAAGAGGCAAGGATGTAAGGGCAAGAAGAAGGGACCTGGCCATCTTGAATAAGGAAGGTGAAGTAAATCCTGAAAGCAATTATTGTTTTGGAGAAGGTGGCGCCGGCACTTACAGCGATGGCAAATTATATACCCGCAGCAGCAAGCGGGGCGATATCAATCGTATCCTTAATCTCTTTGTTCGTTTTGGAGCCGAGGAAAAGATATTGTATGAATCGCACCCGCATATAGGCACCAATAAACTGCCGGAGATCATTACTTCTATCCGAAAAAAAATACGGGAATGTGGCGGCGAGTTTTTATTTGAAAAAAAAGTGGTTGATCTCATTATAAAGGACCATGAGATACAAGCTGTCAAAACATCGGATGGAAATTCATTCGAAGGACAGGCCGTTATCCTGGCAACCGGTCACTCGGCAAGAGATATTTTTGAATTACTTCATTCAAAAAAAATAATTATAGAATCCAAAGCCTTTGCTTTAGGTGTAAGAGTGGAACATCCCCAGACATTAATTGACAGGGTTCAATATCATTGTACTAAGAGAAATGAATTTTTACCCCCTGCTTCATACAGTTGGGTGCAGCAGGTGGATGGAAAAGGAGTCTTCTCCTTTTGTATGTGTCCCGGAGGTATCATTGCACCTGCTGCCACTTCCCCGGGTGAGCTGGTGGTGAATGGTTGGAGCCCTTCCAAAAGAAATAATCCCTATGCCAACAGCGGAATAGTGGTAACCGTTGAGGAAAAAGATGTTCAGCCTTATAAAAAATATGGACCATTGGCCGGAATGTACTTCCAGCGATCGGTAGAACAAAAAGCTTTTGAGACCGGCGGTGGAAAATTTATAGCCCCGGCACAACGATTGGTTGACTTTATTGATAACAGATCATCATCTTCCCTTCCGGGTTGTTCGTACATACCCGGGATACATTCAGTATCATTAAAAACGGTCTTGCCTGGTTTTATTCATAAAAATCTCCAGGAGGCATTTAAATTATTTGGGGAAAAGATGAAAGGCTATCTTACTAACGATGCCGTTGTTGTTGCCACAGAATCAAGAACCTCCTCTCCTGTCCGTATTCCCAGGGATATGGAAAATTTACAGCATCCCCAGATCAGGAACCTCTATCCCTGCGGTGAGGGAGCAGGTTATGCCGGTGGCATTGTCAGCGCTGCCATGGATGGTGAAAGAGTAGCCCGACAAATTGCAGTCATTTTAAATCCGATAGCTATCGGATCAGTTTGACCGCCTGTTTTTCCATTTTACCCGTCGTTATATTCAGTTTGTCAGAATCTGCAGTTAAATGGCGATAGGGAACTAATTTTACACTCCCAAACCAAGCATTATGGCCATTCTTGAACTTCACAATCTAAAAAAATATTTTGCCACACAAAAAGCGGTTGACGACATCAGTCTTACTGTAGAAAAGGGAAGCATATTTGGTTTGCTGGGACCCAATGGCGCCGGCAAAACAACATTGATCCGGATGATCACCGGGATATTTTATCCGGATGAAGGTGAGATCATCTTTGATGGCAAAAAATTCGATCCTGTAAATGATATAAGCTATATAGGTTATATGCCTGAAGAAAGAGGCCTGTATAAAAAAATGAAAATTGGCGAACAGACCATGTACCTGGCCCAGTTAAAAGGCCTGAACCGGAATGATGCGCTAAAAAAAATAAAACAATGGTTCATCAGGTTTGAGATGGAAACCTGGTGGAATAAAAAAGTGGAGGACCTTTCAAAAGGGATGAGCCAGAAACTGCAATTTGTAACTACAGTTTTGCATGAACCTAAACTCATCATCCTGGATGAACCCTTCAGCGGGCTTGACCCGGTAAATACAAACCTTATTAAAGATGAGATCTTCAAGCTGGCACAGGAAGGCTCAACTATTATCTTCAGCACACACCGCATGGAGCAGGTAGAAGAGATCTGTGATCATATTGCCCTGGTGAATAAAGGCAAAAAAATATTAGATGGTACGGTAAAACAGATCAAACAGGATTTTAAGGAAAACCTGTTCAGTGTAGGAACAGAACAAATGCCTTTGCTGAATGCTGATTCACCATTTGAAATAGTCGGATCAACTGATCATTCCTTTGTTGTCCGGATCAAAGAGGGAAGCAAACCCAATGATGTGTTGCAATACCTGTTACAACAGGGCGCAGGTATTCATTCATTCAATGAAATACTGCCTTCGTTGAATGATATTTTCATCAACCTGGTGGAAGGCACTCCTACGGCAAGACAATTTCAAACTGTGAAATCATAATTAGTACAACTTTAAATAACCGCTATGCACAAAATATGGCTTATCATAAAAAGAGAATACCTGGTAAGGGTGCGGAAAAAAACTTTCATTATCAGTACCGTCCTCTTTCCCCTGCTATACCTCGGACTTATTTTCGGTTCTGGTTATATAATGGCTAAAAGTGGCCGCAACCTGAAAGTAGCCCTTATTGATTCATCGGGATATTTTACAAAAGATAAAATTGATAAAGAAAATTCAGCAGACAGTTCCTCGAACCTCATTCTTGTAGATCAATCTCCTGAATACATCAAATCAAATATGGATAAGCTGGGGTTTGATGCTTATATCGTCATCCCTTCAACCGCTTCCTGGGATAAACCGGCCAGTATCCCGCTTCATACCACCCGTACATTAAGCATAGAAGGATCAATACCTGCAAAAAATAAACTTAACAATATCTGGAACAGTATCAAGAATGAAAAATTGGGAATCGACGAGGATAAAAAAAGGATCCTTGAAAAAAGCGTTATTAGCCTGTATCCCAAAAATATGAAAGATGAAAGGGCGGATTCCGGTATTGCAAGCATCATTGGTACTTTCTCCGCTATATTGATCTATATCATCCTTATGCTTTATGGCTCTCAGGTAATGATGGGTGTCATGGAAGAAAAAACGAACCGGATCGCTGAGGTAATCGTATCCTCGGTAAAACCTTTCCAGTTAATGATCGGAAAAATATTAGGCATTGGCTTGGTATGTCTTACACAGATCCTGCTCTGGATCTCATTCATTTTTATTATTTACAATGTAACCGCGGCCACAGGTAATAGCAATATGATGAGTGGCATGGTGGGCAGCATCCAGGAAGTGTTTACCAGCACTAATATGCCATTATTACTTTTTTGTTTTGTGTTTTACCTGCTGGCAGGATTTTTCTTTTATTCATCCTTATTTGCCGCCGTCGGCAGCGCTGTTAATGAAGATATGCGGGAAGCACAATCATTAAGCTTCCCGTTGATGATGCCCATTATTTTTTCGGTTGCTGTTATGGGGGCAGTTTTAAAAGATCCTACCGGGCCGCTTGCTTTCTGGGGAAGTCTGATCCCTTTTACTTCACCTATTATTATGATGGTAAGGTTACCCTTCGGTGCACCCGGCACCGTGCCCTGGTGGCAACTTGGCCTTTCCATGTCATTACTTATTGCCGGATTTATTTTTACTACCTGGTTCGCAGGAAAAATTTATCGTACAGGTATCCTGATGTATGGTAAAAAGCCAAGCTGGAAAGAGATGATAAAATGGGCTTTTCGAAAGAACTGATCCGCATTTATACATTTGAAAGCCATTCTCAACCCGGGATGGCTTTTTTGTTAAAATTTTCTTTAAGCATCCAAAAAATTAGCTCAATACGAAATCAATCGTATATTTGATACGAATTAATTCGTGTAACACAATTTACAATTATTAAAAACCTTGATGTATGAAACCAACAAAATTCACAACCGGACGTATGCTGCTTGTTTTACTGATAACAGGACTCGCCATTGGCCTTGTATCCTGGGATCAAAAACAATCACCCGGCCATTTTGGTCAACCCATAAATGATACGGTGCCGAAAACAAAGCCCGGTGACAGGGAAAAGAAGATCCGTGATCTGGATGATGTGCTGGATGAACTAAATGAAGCTGACATGAAAGTGAATATGGAAAAAGTTCAGAAAGAGCTTGCCGAAGCCATGAAGAAGATCGATGGCGAAAAGATCAAGATGGAAATGGAAAAAGCCATGAAAGAAGTTGATATGGAGAAGATCAAACGGGAAGTGGAAGAATCTATGGCCAAAATAGATTTCAATAAAATAAAAGAAGAGATGGCGAACGTCATGAAAGAAGTGGATATGGAAAAGATCCAGAAAGAAGTGCAGGAATCCATGGCTAAAGTGGACTGGGATAAGATGAAAGCGGAAATGGACAAGGTCAAAGACATTGATATGAAGCAGGTAGAAAAAGAAATGGAAAAAGTAAAGGAAGAAATGAAGAACCTTGGACCAAAGATCGAAAAGGAAATGGAAAAGGCTAAAGTGGAGATCGAAAAAGCAAAGGTTGAGATAAAAGAATATAAAGAGTTTGTAGACGGTCTTGAAAGCGACGGGTTGATCAATAAAAAAGAAAGCTATAGCCTTAAACATAAAGACGGTGAGCTGTTCATCAATGGCAAAAAAGCTTCAGAACAGACCTATAACAAATACCGCTCCTTCCTCGAAAAGCATAAAAAATTCAGCATAAAGAAAGACGATGATGATTTTGATATCGATATGGATTAAAGAAAGTGTGTTTGATCCAAAGCCAGCCGTGAAAAACAAACAGTCCCGCCTGAGGCGGGACTGTTCTTTTATTATTTAAAAGCGATCTTTATTTTATACCGGCAAATGAAAAAGGCGAAGGCATAATTTCATAATCACTGCTCTCGATCATCTCTATATTCATCTGGAAGGCCTCGTCCGTTTTGATCACCACTTTTTCCCTGGTGATCTTTTTAAAGCCGGCCTTTTCAAAAATAAATTTATACGTGCCGGGCTTCAATTCATCAAAAGCAAAACTGCCTTCTTCATCCGTGACCACCACTTTTTCTTTCCTGGAAACAAGAATAGCTGTAACACTTACATCTTTCAATGGCTTTTTACTTTCGGAATGAACGACAATGCCATTCAGTTCATCTTTTTTTCCTTCACCCGGACCGCCAGCATTGGCTTTAGCGGCAGCAAACCCAAAAAGGGATATTGTCAGTAAAAG
>DATHDV010000130.1:0-27981 GCA_035318845.1 Chitinophagaceae bacterium | reverse complement strand
TGGTATAGTTTATATTCTGCAGCACCGTCTACTAGGTATTTGAGATGATAACTGATAGATGATAGTTCCTGGTGATCGCAGACCAAGTGAGATTCGAAAATTTCTGTATACAATTATCATCTATCAGTTATCAACTATCATCTACTCAAACATCTCAAACTTCGTCTTCGGCCTCCTGTTTTCCAGCCAGCGAAAGTTTTGTAACCGCATTTCTCTTGGGTCTTTTTGTTTTATCGGCCAGATGGTGCCCGTGACGCTGCTGCGAAAAACAACTTTTTGTAAGGCATGGTCGCGGAAATAAATATCCAGTATGTCTGATTTGGATTCATTGATACCGGTATAGGCACTGTCTTCATCCTGTATATAATAAATACATTCGGCAAAACCCTTTGCACGGACTGAATCAATGGAACCATCTTTAAAATAACCATCCATCCGGCTTGATTTTATCTGGTTGTACACCTCCGGGTCAACCCGGTTAACCATAAAACTATTGTCGATCACTTTTATCCTGTCGGCCTTCTTGTTTTTTGTAAATAACAAAATTGTATCACCTGTGATCTGGCTTTCTTTTGCCCACAATACAGGGTCCTGGAACAAACGGAATGTTGAATCTTTAAAAGAATAAAATAAACTGTCACACACGGATTGTAATGAATCTGAAAAAATGCGGACATGACGATAAGCTTCAAAATAACGGTTGCTGCTGTCTTTATTATTTACACTTACTATTTTGGTTCCTTTTACCGTGTCTTTCACTATAGAATCTTTTTTGCCATACAGATCAGACAACCGGGCGGAGAATAAAGTGTCTGCAGTAATATATATGGAGTCATCTTCTTGTTTGACGATCATTAACGGTTTGCCTGTGGCAAGAATGGCATCTGTCTTATTATTCCGGAATATCCTGTTGGCGAGAATAGTTGTTCCCTGTGCGGAATCTATCACCATTGCATTTCCTTCTGCCTGCGAGGTTCCCAAACTGTCATCAAATGCAATTCTGTTCGCAATGATCGTTGTTTTGCCATCATGAATAATGGGTCGTTGCCCGAATTCAGCCTTTCCTGTCGCTATATTATAAAAGCCATCTTTTGTTTCAATGGTACGACCGCTGCTGTCTTTTATAAATGTTTGTGCAATGAAACGGGTGGTTTGGGATTGGGTATTATATATTAAGGAATCTGTTTTGATATAATAAGCAGGGTCTTTCAACTCCACGTTTCCTTTAAAGTAAATATCCCGCAAACCGGCATAGTAATGTCCTTCCTGGCTTGTCAATACCGATTTTTTATTGATAACCCTTCCACCATGCAAATAAGTGCCGATATCAGTGGTCATATCGTATTCAAGATCGGGTGTTGTCAATTCTCCTTTTCCATCGCTGAGTTTTACGCCGCCATCCAGGTAAGCGATCTTTTTATCGATCAGGTAACGCATATGGCTGGCATAAATATTCGCCGTGTCTGAATCATTGATATGCACATGCCCCCATGCTTCAAATGTTTTTGTATTATTATTAATTACACAGCTATCACACCAGAAGAAAGAAGTGCCCTGCTTCAATTTCACACCGCCTGCCAGTATCTGCAATTGTGTAGAATCATTTATTTTCCTGAATTCAAGTTTGCGGGCATCCAGAATTTCAATATTCACCAAACTGTCGCTATCGGGTGAAGTGCTTGTGGTAGTAGGAGGGGTCACTTGTGCAAAAGAAATAGCAGGACTGATGATAAGCCCGGCAAAAAACAAACAAAAAATGAATTTAGAGTATTGCATTGATCATGCTACTTCGGAATACTGTCTTTCTTTGCAGGCGAAGTTAGAGCCTCACCTCTGGCTTTCCGGCCAATGAGTGACAAATTAACGTAGCGTTTAGGATTTGTCCTCAGATCATCCATTAATATTTCAGCGCTAAGGATGGCGGCGTTCAGCCTGTCATAAAGCTCCTTGCTGTTGATCAGTTTGCCGAGTGTGCCATCTGTACTGTTCACTTTTTGTATGACGTTCTTTAATTCTGCAAGCACCTGGTGAACTGAATCTAAAGTTTTCTGCAGGTCAAGTTTCGATAATTTATCAGTGAATTGTTTGGCATTACTGAATAATGCCGTAATGCTGTCATTACTTTTTTTAAGGTTATCAGTTACCGAATATGCATTGTCAAATATTTTTGCCAAAGGTCCGTTGTCTTTATCCAGGAACCCGGTCAACGAACTGCTGGCTCTATTCAGGTTGGCCAGCAATTGATTCAGATTGTCCCTGTTCTCTTTACCAATTACCCTGTTCACATTACCAAGCACCATATCAAGCGTATCCAATGAACTCCGGACTTTAAGAAGGGTAGGATTCATCGCAGCTTTTACATCATCAATTAAGCTATTATCTACTCTTGTGGCGAGTGTATCGCCTGATTTCAGGTAGCTGGTAGAATTTCCTTTTTCTATAATGAGGTAAGACGCACCGATAAGAGGAGCCGAAATAAAAGCTTTGGAATCCTTTGGTATATTGACATCCTTGGTAAGATTAATGGTGGCAACAATACCGTTTACATTTTTATCCTGTGCATCAAGCTCGTAAACGCTGCCAATGACATAACCATTTATTTTTACTTCGTTTGATTTGGAAAGCGAGCCAAGGTCGTTGAAGACAGCGTATATCTTTTTTGTTTTTTTAAAAATGTCCCTGCCTTTCAAAAAATTAAAGCCCAGGATCAGGATAGTAAGCCCGGAAATGGTCAGTACGCCAACTTTTGTTTCATTACTTATCTTCATGAGTATTTGCTTAAGCCAATGACTGATTACAGTCCCGATGGCAATCGGGAGCAAATTAGTTAATTATTCGGAAACGCTTCAACAGGATGTTCAGAAAGGCTTCTTTTCAGCATCTTTATCCGCAACAGTTTTTTTGGCCTCTAGTTTTTCTTTATATGATCTGATCGCATTAAATATATTGGCTACGATCTCATCCTGTCCTTTTTCACTGTTGATATATTGTTCTTCGTCCTTATTGGAAATAAAACCAATTTCCACCAGCACACTGGGCATGCCCGTTGCCTGCAATACCCAGATACCTTTATCATTTCTTTGTTTCACTCCGCGGTCCACCCGGCCTGTCTTTGAAAATTCCTGCTGCACCATATCGGCCAGCGTCAGGCTTTTCCTGAAAAAATTCTGTGCATAGATGAGCATCCTTGCTTTTTCCGCCGGGTCAGATGGATCGGGCAAACTGATATTGGTAACAGAATCTATTTCACCGGTGTAATCATTGTTCTTTGTAAGTGACTTGATCTTCGCATCGTTTTTACCAACAGCCCATACATAGGTTTCTGTTCCGACAGCCCTGTTGTCTATCCAATAAGTTTCATAGATGGGAACCTTATAGGTTTTGGTAACCCATTTCTTTTTCACTTTTACTTTTTTGGTGGCAGTTTTGTAACCTGAAACTCTTTTACCATACCAACCACCGGCAGCCCTGCCTGCACTGTTGCAGTGAATGGCAATAAACAGGTCGCCATGTGATTCATTGGCAAGATCGGCCCGGTAAAATAGCCCTGCCTCAATACTGTTTTTATCTCCAGGTACTATATCAGTAGTTCGGGTAAAAATGACTTTTATATCCGGAAATTCTTTTTCAATGGCCTTTCCTAATTTTAGTGAGACTTCCAGGCTCACCTGTGACTCTTTGGAAAAAGTGCCTCTTGCACCGGGATCAAGACCACCATGGCCCGGGTCGATGATAATTGTTTGAAGGGGTTTCCTTGTACCAGTTTGTGCAATTGCACCAATAAAAAGTAAAGGGGTAATAAAAAAAATAACTGTACTAAATATTTTTTTTGTCATGCGCTGGGGTTGTAAGTAATACTGCGATCAGATCTGCAAAAATATTCGGAGAATGGCAATAAATATTAAAAACCTTTTTTCTCCTTTTTTTCCACTGCATCCAGGAACGCACTTACATTTTTTGACTGTGTGTTGTGATTGCCTGTATTGTCATTATCCTTTCCTGACTCGGATCGCTGTTTCTCCAGCCAGGCTATATAAGTTCTCACTGCTTTAATGATACAATCGGCTGTTTCTTTTTGTCCTTCCTTACTATTCAGGTAATCTTCTTCCGCTCGGTTGGTAATATAACCTGTTTCTACCAATATGCTTGGCATCGCTGTTGCCTGCAACACCCAGATACCTACCTGGCGCTGTCTCACATCACGGTCCACACGGCCAATTTTGGCAAACTCATCCTGTACAAACCCGGCCAGCGTGGCGCTCCTTTTAAAATACTGTTTTGTTTTCAGCAATGACAATGCAATAAACTCAGGAGCATTGGGATCAATATCTCCATAGTTCTCCCTGAAATTTTCTTCCTGCAGCATCGGTGCGTTCTCCCGCACCGCTAATTCTTTATCATCATTTTTATGGGCTCCGCAGATATATGTTTCAGATCCTTTCGCTGCGTTAGGAGTGGTCCAGTGGCGGTATACAGGAACTTTTTTTGTTTTCTTCTTCCGGTTCTTTCCTTTTCCTGTATAATAAGTAACGTTTTTGTAGCCGGTTACTTCAGAATGTCGTTGCGGTACGGCTGCATTAACATGGATGCAGATAAAAAGATCTCCTTTGTTCTCATTGGCGATCTCGGCACGGCGGTGAATAGCGGTGATCTTTTCGGTGGGCCGGCTTTCCACGATCCTTATTTCAGGCATTTCATTCTTAAAATTTTTCACCAGCTCTTTGGAAACAGCGAGGCAAATATCATCTTCATATGAATAAGAACCTTTGGCGCCGTTATGGCCCCCGTTTTCCATGATGCCATGACCGGCATCGACAATAATTGTCTTGATGACCTTCTGTTTTTTATTTTCTTTTTGATCGTCTTTTTTAAAAGCGAAAAAAGAAACACAGAAAGAAATGCCAAGGAAAAAGAAAAAGGTTCGTTTGATCATGGGCTTCCGGTATTTTACAGGATGGATTCACCGGGATCCATCCCGGACTCAATCTTCACAAAATGTTTAGGTTTGTTCATAGGCCTGCTATATATAAAGATTTACATTTGCTTCCAACCGAATGAAGCAACTGTACAAATTTAAGCTAAACTATTTTTTTGCAGGGATATGGATGGCGCTTATCTTATCCACACTAACGTGGAAAACATCAGCCCGATATATCCATTCATCCAATTTTCTCAGTCCTTTAACATTACTTAGTGATACAACAAAACCAATTCTGAAAACAGATAGCACAAGAACTATTATCAATGCATTTGTTGATACGACGAAACTTCCTCTTAAAGATTCTATTGTTGTTAAAGAAAAAGTTGACACGTTCTCTCTTAAAATCTCAAAAGATTCTTTGGATGCACCGCTGAAATATGCGGCAGAAGATTCAGTTGTTATTTTGATACAGGATAAAAAAATCTTACTGTACGGAAAAACAAGAACCGATTACAAAGACATCACGTTAACGGCGCCAAGGGTTGAATTGGATCAGCAAACGCAAATTGTTACAGCTTTCAACCGGAAAGACAGCAGCGGTGAAGTATTAGAAACAGCGCATTTTAAAAGCGGGGAGAACGAATTTACCAGCGATACGATCCGCTATAATTTTAAAACACAGATCGGGTTAACCAAAAATACATATACTGAGCAGGGAGAATTTCTTGTTATTGGCGATGATGTAAAGAAAGTAAGTGAGAATGTAACTTTTGTCAAGCGGGCAAGATTTACAACCTGCCTGCTCGATGAGCCACATTTTGATTTTGTAACACCGAAGATGAAAGTTGTCAATAAGAAACTGGCTGTATCCGGGCCAACACACCTGGAATTTGAAGGAGTTCCCATTCCCATCTATCTTCCATTTGGATTTTTCCCGTTGAGCCAGGGTCGTCATTCGGGTTTTCTGCCACCACAGTTTACTACCAATGAACAATATGGTTTGGGTTTGGAAGGAATGGGTTATTATAAAGTGTTGAGTGAATACTGGGATGCCCAGGTAAGGACCAATATTTATTCATATGGTGGCTGGTCTGTCAATTTAAATCCAACTTATCGTAAACGGTATCGCTACAGCGGCGCATTTACATTGAGCATGCAAAGCACCAGGCAGAATTTTAAAGGCGACCCCGATTTTTCAAAGAATAAAACTTATGCGGTTTCATGGGGCCATTCTGTTGACAGCCGGGCAAGACCAGGAACAGTTTTTTCTGCAAATCTCAATGCCAGTTCTACCAAATACAACCGCTATGTTTCCAATGATCCGCGGCTTAATTTTCAAAATCAACAGGGTTCTTCGATCGCTTATTCCAAATCATGGGCAGGCAAGCCATATAACTTAACGGTTGCCGCCAACCATGACCAGAATAATTTAACGCACGTTATTAATATCAATTTGCCTGATATAGGTTTTTCAGTAAGCACATTGTATCCTTTTCAGAAAAAAGAATCTGCCGGCACAGCGAAGTGGTTTGAAAAATTAGGCGTTGGATATAACGGCAACTTCAGGAACCGGGTTTCTTTTTATGATACAGCGGTTCGATTCAGGGACCTGCTCGATACTTTGCAATGGGGAGCGCAGCATAATTTTCCCATTTCTGTAGCGCTGCCACCGATATTGGGCGGGGCGGTGATCGTATCGCCGGCTATTTCTTATTCACAGGTATGGATCGCACAAAAATTCCGCCGCAGCTGGAATGATGTCAGCAAAAAAGTGGACACGACAATCACCAAGGGATTCTTTATGGATCACCAGTTGGGTTTCTCATTGAATTTTAATACTGCGATCTTTGGAATTTACCAGTTTAAAAAGTCAAGGATCATTGCCATCCGTCATGTCATCAGGCCTACACTGAGTGTGAATTATAAACCAGACCTTTCAAAGAATCATTTTTACAAAACACAACTGGATTCAACAGGATACGTTACCCCATTCCCCATTTCAGAATTTGAAGGTGCGCTTTACTCGGGTTTTTCATATGGACAAAACGGGGGGCTGGGTTTTCAATTGGACAATAACCTGGAAATGAAATGGCGCTCAAGAAAAGATTCCGGTGAGAAAGCCATTAAAAAAATAAAACTGATTGATGGATATGGATTCTCCGGATCATATAATTTCCTGGCGGATTCCATGAAGCTTAGTCAGATTAGCCTGTACTTGCGAACCACTTTGTTTGACAGGATAAGTATCAATGCACAAGCCAACCTCGATCCTTATATGGCGGACCGGAGAGGAAATGACAGCAGCAAATATGCATGGCAGGGCGGCAAATTCAAACCGGGTCGTCTTACATCCGGGGGTGTTTCCATCAGCAGCAGTTTTAAGAGCAAACCAAAAGATCCAAAGAAAGAAGAGGAACGAAAAAAACAAGTGCAACAACGACTCAATGATCCAAACCTTGTTGCAGATCAGCAAAGGTTATTGGATTATATGCAGCAAAACCCTGCTGAGTTCGTAGATTTTAATATTCCCTGGCAGGTAAGTTTTGGTTATTCCCTCGCTTTTTATAACAAGCAAAAATCAGATTACAGCGGGTTCGAACTGAATTTTGCATCCAATATAAATTTCAACGGCAGTTTTAATCTTTCACCCAAATGGAATTTCAGTGCTACCGGTTATTATGATTTTGATACAAAGAAACTGCAAACCTTCTCGATGGCCATCAGCAGGGAAATGCATTGCTGGCAGATGTCTATCAACATTACACCCGTTGGCTTGTATCGCTTCTTCAGTTTTTCCATCAGCCCGAAAGCATCGGTGTTGCAGGACCTGAAGATCAACAGGACGAGGTCATTCCCCAATTTTTAACTCCTGTCCGGTGATGACTCACCCGATAGCTATCGGGTTTGAAAATAGTTAATACAAACCACTAAGACACAAAGACACCATCCCGATAGCTATCGGGACACAAAGATTACTTTGTGTTACTTCGTGACTTTGGCCTTTGTGGTTCAAATTTAAACCCGATAGCTATCGGGTGAGTCACTATCGGGTGTTCCTTTCATAATAATCTTTCATCACCGCAAACACTTTTTCTTTCATTTGCCTGTCGGTAAGTCCGTTGGAGGGAACAGCTTCCAGGAAATGCATCTCCAGCCGCTGTGGCCAGAAGAAAAATGTTTTATGTAATGGCATTACTTTTTTTGTATTGAATATTATGGCAGGAATGATCGCGGTGCCGTTGCTGACAGCGAGTTTAAAAGCGCCGTTATGAAATTCTTTCAATGATTCTTCAGTCCGGTTGCGGGTGCCTTCCGGGTAAATGCACATATGGATCCCTTTTTGAAGGACATTTTTCATTTTATCAAAACTTTCTTTCCGGCTTTTTTCATTTTTCCTGTCAACAAGTACGGCACCTTTCATATAATAAAATCCGAACAGGGGAATGCGGGCAAAACTTGATTTGGCGATCGTTTTATTGGCCCCGGGAATAAATGGAGATGAAAGCGGAACATCCATCATTGAATTATGGTTGCAGGTAACGATATAAGTTTTGCCGGGTTTAAAATGTTCTTTGCCTTTAACGGTAACAGGACAACCCACCAGTCTCAGCCAGATATTCATCCATAAACGTGCAATGCTGATAAAGATGGCTTGTCCTTTGGGGTCGGGTATCAGCCAGGTGATCATGGAAGGAATAAAAAATATAAGGAATGTAACGATGAAACTTATCATTCCCCAGAATGCCCAGATGCGGCCAAGTATATTTTTGATAACATTCATGGGCCGTAAGTTAAGTAATGTCCGGGTTTCACTATTTCCCGCAGCGTTCGCTGCGAAGCAACGGCGTCCCGATAGCTATCGGGATTGCGTTCCGTTGCTTCTTTGCGGGCTCTGCGTGAAACCAACACCGGCCTAACGTAAGTTATAATTTCCAGTCTACCGGGTCAATTCCTTTACTCATTAAATATGCATTGGCTTTTGAAAAATGTTTGCAGCCCAGGAAACCTGCATGGGCAGAAAGGGGAGAAGGGTGTGCCGATCTCAGGATACAATGTTTTGTTTCATCGATCAATAATTTTTTTTCCTGTGCAAATTTGCCCCAAAGAAGAAAGACCACATGTTTTTTTTCAGCAGAGATCTTTTTGATCACTTCATCGGTGAATTGTGCCCAACCGATCTTTGAATGACTCATCGGCTCGCCGGCACGAACGGTCAGCGATGCATTCAACAGGAACACTCCCTGTTCGGCCCAATTGGTAAGGTTACCATGACCGGGAATCGGAACTCCAATATCATCCTGTAATTCTTTAAAAATATTTATCAATGATGGGGGAGGCGGCACACCGCTCTGTACAGAAAAACAAAGTCCATGTGCCTGGCCCGGGCCATGATAAGGATCCTGTCCCAGTATCACCACTTTCACTTTATCAAATGGAGTTGTATTGAAAGCATTAAAGATGAGAGGGCCGGGAGGATAAATGATCTTTCCCTGTGACTTTTCTGTTTTTATATGTAAAGCAATTTGCTCAAAGTAAGGTTTGCTGAACTCTTCTTTTAAAACTTCTTTCCAGGACGGTTCGATCTTTACATCCATATCATGTACGATTAACAGTTATTGCTCTATAAATGAAAAAAAATACTAACCATGTGATCGGAAATGCTATCGAACCAATTTCACCGGCAAAATACAACGGATACCTCATGAAGAACCCAAAATTGTTTGTAAGCAGATCAATCACATTAAAAATAAAAATTGCTGTGGTCATAATAAAAAACCAGTAAACATAATTTACTATTCTCCCCAGGGTTATTTTTTCCCCTTTTTTAATACAGGATATTGCCAGGAAAAGAACCGAAACATACAATACAAGTGCATATATCCATCCTTGTTGCAGCCCGGTATTAAAAACGGAGGATAATGAAAAAGCTGTTCGATCAATATGGGCTGGTGTAAATAGCTCTAATCCATTGAGCAAAATAAAAAAAATCAGCATACCATAAATAACGCAAAGAATGAAAATGATCAGTAAACCAAGAAAAAGTCTTAAATAAGCTTTAAGCATAAGTAATAAGGGAATTTTAAATAACCCTATTCCTTTGCCTGCAAGCTAAAAAAAATTATCTTTGCCGCTCTTTAATAAAATGGTCCGGTAGCTCAGCTGAATAGAGCATCCCGACTTTAAGTCGGGAAGGTCATTAATCTGAATATCGAATCTGGTCCGGTAGCTCAGCTGAATAGAGCAGCTGCCTTCTAAGCAGCAGGTCATTGGTTTGAGTCCAATCCGGATCACAAGGCGTCCCATTCAACGGGACGCTTTTCCTTTAACACAACCTTCTCTTGTCAAAAGTTTGAATCCGCTGATAACAGCACTACATTCACTAACAGAACAGATCTTCAGATACAGTGTGGCCGGGTATTTTCTAAGAAACTAAATTGTTTACAATGAAAATCACTTCTACATTTTTATCCGTTTCCCTTGCCATTTTTATTTGTTCAGCATTACCTGCTCAATCCTTTAACGAGTACGAAATAATTCTAAAAGCCGACAGTAACTCCCGTTCCGTGTTATTGAGCAATTTATTGGAAAAAGAACCGGGTAACCATTCGCCTTTCATTGGAACAGCCGCCTGGACCGACCAGGGCAGGCAGTTGCAATGCCGCTCCCTCCTTGCATTCAATTATGGTCAATTGCCAAATGTGATCAGGGCGGAACAAATAATAAAAGCGCAACTGATCTTAGTACCCTTGCAGCTAAACAACTCTATTGATAATAATAACCAGTTTTCAAAATTCGTTGTACAACGGGTACTTGAACAATGGGAAGATTCACTGGCCACCTGGTCGAACCAGCCGGTTGCAGACATGAAAGATGAAGTGACCAAACAAATTAATCCAAAGAAAAAGTACAAGCCTGTAAAAATTGATGTCACCGACCTGGTAAAGAATATGTTCCTCTATGGCAATAACGGGTTTATGATAAGATATGAAGATCCCCGGGTAGCAGCTGCTTCTTTCAGTCATTGGTTTGCTTCTGCTAAAAATGAGAACGAAGATCTGCGGCCATTATTGGTCATAACATTGGGAAACCCGGTATTTCCATACTTTGCCGCAAAGGATTTGAATCCGCCCCTGCCATTGACGGCAAGGGACAGGCAGGAGATCATGCAGAACTATATCAGGCCCGAGCCTGTGATCGTTACACCACCTGCAGAAGTTACACCGCCGGTTAAACCTAAGGAGAATAATTAAAATGATTGTCCGTTTTTATGAGCCTTAGTGACCTTTGTGGTTCGTTGTGATCTTTGTGTCCCAGATTTTTTTGTAACACAAAGATCACAAAGCAGGCACTAAGAACACAATGTTATACTACATCCCGGGAAACCTGAAACCTTCCAGGAAAACATTCACTTTTGTTTCGTTAAGCTCTTTGGCTGAATAGCCATAGAGTACAGCAATAAATTTTCCATCGGTCCATGCTTTGATCTTCCAATTGTTTTTATCAGTGTCTTCCCAGTAGTCAATGACCCCGCGGGTGTTTTGGTAACCAGATAGCCTGTGACCCTTACCATAACCTGCCGATTTAACGATATTAAAACTTGTTTTCAGGTAATCAAGATAGCCGATCATCGATTCTTCGGCACGGTCAGGATCGTCAGCAGGCTGCAGCAGTTTTACACAGATCACTCCGTAGTTCACATTGTCATTCACACATTCACCCACATATATCACCGATGAATCTTCGCTGTATTGTTTTTCAAACTTGAATTCGCAAAAAGTATATACAGAACAGCCGGAATTACCGATAGGGACTTTTTTAAAGCTCTGGGCATGGGAAAAAAGAATAAAAAGAGAGCAGGCAAGCAGTAAGGAAAACCTTTTCATAGAGAAATTTTTATAAAGATAGAAGTCATTTGCCATTCGTTGCAAGGCGGGGTAAAAACAGTAATTAATAATTATTAATTATTTGCTTGTTGATTCAGCAATCTTCAGCACCGCCTCCAGCGCCAGCTCGATCATGGGGTTCAATGCCTTCTCCCTTTCATCCGCCGAAATTTTTTCATGCGTGGGAATTATATCGGAAACAGTCAGCAGGGTAGCAGCCGATTTTTTCAAATACCGTGCATTGGCAAATAAAGCAAAGGCTTCCATCTCTGCAGCCAGGCATTTATATTTTTTTACGATCGCCGGTTTGCCTTTACCTGCCCGGTAAAAAACATCACCCGAATGTATAGGACCGGCCTTTAGTTCCAGTTTCAATTCTTTGGCCGTTTCATTGATCACGTCAAAAGCATTGCCCCGGTGTTTAAAAACATCTTTCTTGTAACCAAAGGCACATTCGGCATAGGTAGATTCGCTGCAGGCAGTGTCCACATTGATCAGGTCAAAGAGATTTAATTTTTTGGTATAAGCGCCGCAGGTGCCGATACGGATGACGCAATCCACTTCATATTCGGAAAACAATTCATAAGAATAGATGCCAATAGAAGGACAACCCATGCCGCTGGCGCCAACCGTCAGGGTTTTGTCCTTATACGTGCCGGTAAAATAAAAAGCATTACGGGTACTGCTTACCAATTTCACGTTCTGCATATAATTATCGGCAAGGTATTTTGCCCGTAAGGGGTCACCGGCCAGTAAAACAATTTTCGCTATTTCCCCGGGCATTGCGCTGATATGTACACTCATTGATTAAGGTTTCTTTTGCTCAAGATATTTAATTTATCAGAGATTAACGACTTTTGTATCTCACCGCAGAGACGGGGAGACGCAGAGGATATTACTCAGCGCCTCAGCGGTTAAATAAATTTCAAATGCCAACAGCAACAAAATCTAAATACGACCCCATAAAATATAAGACCCCGACCGGCACCAAACTCTCCTGCAAAGGCTGGATACAGGAAGCCGCTCTTCGCATGTTATTAAACAACCTGGACCCCGAAGTAGCCGAACGCCCCGACGATCTAATAGTATACGGTGGCAGGGGCAAAGCTGCCCGCAACTTTGAAGCATTGGACAATATCATCGCCGCACTTAAAATAGTAGAGAATGATGAATCACTCCTCATCCAATCCGGCAAACCCGTTGGTATTTTAAAGACACATAAAGACGCACCAAGAGTACTCATCAGTAACTCCCAACTCGTACCCAACTGGGCCAATTGGAAAGTCTTTGATGAACTCGAGAAAAAAGGCCTGATGATGTACGGGCAGATGACCGCGGGATCCTGGATATACATTGGTTCGCAGGGTATTGTGCAGGGTACTTATGAAACTTATGCAGCAATCGCAAACAAGCATTTTAGTCGTCAAACGTCAAAGGTCAAAAGTGAAAAGGCGTCTCACGTTTCACCTCTCACGTCTCACGACGGCACTCTCAAAGGAACCCTGAATGTAACCGCAGGTTTAGGAGGCATGGGCGGCGCCCAACCATTAGCGATAACCATGAATGGGGGCGTTGCACTCATTGCAGAAATGGAAGAATGGCGTATCGATAAACGTATCGAAACAAAATACCTCGACGAAAAATATACGGATATCAACGAGGCCATTGATGCTGCATTAAAATATAAAAAGCAAGGCAAAGCCGTAAGTATCGGCGTGCTCTGCAATGCCGTTCATTTACTGGAAAGGCTTGTCAAAAAAGAGATCGTTCCCGATACACTCACCGACCAGACCTCGGCACATGACCCGCTCTATGGTTATATACCCAGTACGCTGGACAATGATGAGGCCAATATATTACGCATCAAGAACCCCGAAGAATATCTTGCACGCAGTTATGAAAGCATGTATTACCATGTATTGCTCATGATGGAACTAATGGAAAAAGGCGCCATCACTTTTGATTATGGAAACAATATCAGAGCAAGGGCATTGGAATACATTGAAAAAATGAATGCGCAAAACCAGGAGTACAAGATCCCCGCTTTTGTGAACTTATTCCCCGGGTTTGTTCCGGCATATATAAGACCATTGTTCTGCGAAGGCAAGGGCCCATTCCGCTGGGCGGCGCTGAGTGGCGATCCCAATGATATTGCCGTTACCGATGAAGTGATCATGAATATGTTCCCGGACAACGGATCACTGATCCGTTGGATGAAAATGGCCAAAGAAAAAATTGCTTTCCAGGGATTGCCCGCAAGGATATGCTGGCTCGGCCAGGGCGAAAGAGAAAAAGCAGGACTTGCTTTTAATGAATTGGTAAGAACAGGAAAAGTAAAAGCTCCCATTGTTATTGGCCGGGATCATCTGGATACCGGCTCGGTGGCCAGTCCCAACCGGGAAACCGAATCCATGCTCGATGGCAGCGATGCCGTAGCCGACTGGCCTATATTAAATGCATTGGTAAATACAGCAGGCGGCGCCAGTTGGGTTTCATTGCACCATGGTGGTGGAGTAGGGATGGGTTATAGCATACATGCGGGAATGGTGATCGTTGCGGATGGAACGGATGATGCGGAACAAAGACTTCGACGTGTATTAAGAAACGATCCCGGCACGGGAGTAATCAGGCATGCCGACGCAGGATATGATCTGGCGAAAGCGACGGCAAAGAAGAGTGGGCTGGATATCACTGACCGATTTTAACGGTATTAGTAAAAAAATATTTTTTACCAAATTTTGGTAAATAAAACAATTTCCCTAATTTTGGGAAATGAGTTCTTTGTTAGTTGTCTGGTAGTTTCCGGGTGTATGAGAATACGCCAAATCGTCTGAACATTTTAAAAGCAAGTAAATGCTAGTTAGATTTAACAATGCTTACCTCCAAAAAATTTATGAGGGTAAGCAAACAACCGGAAAGCCGAAGTACAGCCAGGATGTTATCCTGAAATTTAAGAAGACAATTTTGATGCTTCAGCATGTCGGGAGCATCAATGAATTGAGAAACTTCAGAGGACTGAATTTTGAAGGCTTGAAAGGTGATTTCAAGGGCTTTTATTCAGTAAGGGTAGATTTGGGGTACAGGCTTATTTTGAGGGTAGAAAAAGGTTCAGTGGTGATCACGGACGTATTGATAATCGAAGATTTGACAAACCATTATCGATAACAGTCTTAGGAGAAATTGTTTATGGCGGGTTATATAATCGGGTTGATCTGCCATAAACAATTCAGAACACAAACAAAATATTTAAAATATATGTCTGATCACAAAGTTGTTAATTCACGTGGTAAAGAAATCTTTACTGATGTATCGCTTCATCCGGGGGAAATCTTACAAATGGAGTTAGCAGCAAGAAATATCAAGAAAACAGAATTTGCAGAATTGCTGGGAATGAAGGCCGGACATTTTAGTGAATTGTTGCATGGAAAAAGGCATGTAGGCGCTGCAACTGCCCTTAAACTGCAAAAGCTATTGGATATTTCTGCAGAATACTGGATGAGGATCCAGGTTTATCATGACCTATTTGTAGAAAGGAATAAGGATATGGAGGCAGCATAATTCAGTAAGATTTCGAACTCGAAAAGTCATAACTTAGATATTGATGAAAGGTTGAAGTGATATATTGAACAAGCCACTGTACTCTGTCTTATTTGTTGATCTCTCTCTTCTTCCCGCCGTCAGGCGACGGTCATGACCCTATATCTGCCTATAATAAAGACAAGAGATTTTTTAACCACCAATAAAAAATAAAAATGTATGGACTACAATTTGGACTACAATAACATTCTTTTGATAGCTGCCATCCTGGTTGGTTTATTTATTTTGTTCCATTCGTTCACCATTGCAAAAGGTGACCAGATCATTGTATTGGAGCGTAGATGGATCGGGAAACAAATGCCGGATGGACGTACCGTTGCTTTAAGAAATGAAGTGGGTGTGCAGGCGAGAGTATTGGGACCCGGCTTTCATTTTTTATTCCCTTTTATCTATAAAGTAAAAAAATATAAGTTCCTGGTCATCCCGGAAAATAAAGTAGGTGTTATCCGTGCTATTACCGGGTCACCCATTCCGCCGGGGAATGTAATGGCAAAATCTGTTGACTGCGATCTCTACCAGGATGGAGAAGCTTTTCTTCGCAATGGCGGTGAAAAAGGTCCTCAACTCGGTATTCTCCCTGATGGTGAATACAAGATCAACCCGCATCTTTTCGAGGTAAATATTGTTGACGCCATTATTGTAGGTGATGATGAAGTAGGATATGTTGAATCAATTGCCGGGGAAGCTGTCACCCGTGTCGGGGGCAACTTCGGGTCACCGGTTGAATGCAACAAGTTCCAGGATGCTGCAGCATTCTTACAAAATGCCGGTCAAAAAGGTCCGCAGATCGAATTTCTTGAACCGGGATTTTATCGTGTCAATACCATCATGTTCAAAATAGAGATCCGTAAACAAGTGCTGATACCCGGTGGTAAAATTGGTTTAATAGAAGCATCTGACGGCGGAAGGATTCCTGAAGGACGTTTATTGGCAGCTAAAGTGGAAGGCCATAAAAATTTCTTTGACGGGGAAGCCTTCATCAAAAATGGCGGTGAAAAAGGACGGCAACTGGATGTATTGATGCCGGGTGTCTATCGTCTCAACCCGATGTTGTTTAAGATCATTGATATCGTTGATTGGACGCATATACTGGCTGACCAGGTCGGGATTGTTACCATTAACGAGGGTAAACCCATTACCGATCCATCCAAGATCGCGGCTGAGGAATTGCCCATGAACTTGCATAATAATTTCCAGGACACCAATGAATTTTTGAAAGCCGGCGGACAGAAAGGTCTCCAGATACCCGTGCTTCGTGCCGGTAATTATGCGATCAATCCCTGGTTTGCCACGATCGAGAAAGTGGAGATGGTAAAAGTTGATATTGGCTATTGTGCGGTGGTCACCAGTTTTGTCGGACCGGAAGGAGCAGACACGACCGATGATGCAGTGAATGCCAAGATCGTGGTCAATGGATCAAAAGGTATTTGGGCCGAACCCCTGCAACCGGGCAAGCATCCGCTGAATACAAAGATTTGTAAGGTTGACATCGTGCCCACCACGCAGATATTATTAAGTTGGGCCGATAGCAGGAGCAGTGCACACAAACTGGATTCAAACCTGAAAACAATTACACTGCGTACGGCCGATGCGTTCAGTGTAAATATGGATGTGAATGTGATCGTACATATTCAAATGAGGAATGCACCGAAAGTGATCGCCAATTTGGGTTCCGTGGAAAATATGATCTCGCAGGTTTTGGAGCCGGCCATCAGTTCGCATTTTCGAAATGCGGCCCAATACATTAAAGCACTTGAATTATACACGCAGCGGAGAGAGCTGCAGGAAAACGCCAAAAAACATATTTCAGATGTATTATCAGCACATCATATTGATTCCAGGGATACATTGATCGCCGATGTGGTGCTTCCTTTTGAATTAACGAAAACAGTTACGGACCGGCAGATCGCGGAACAGGAAAAAATAACGTATCAAACGCAGAAGCAGGCGCAGATAGAAAGAAAATTTTTGGAGAATGAAACGGCCCAGGCCAATATGCAAACCAAAGTGGTGGAGTCGGAAAGGAATGTAGATATTGCTGAGAACATCGCAAAAGCCTTTGTAAAAAAATCGGAAGGTGAAAGAGCTTCTGTAATTAATGCCGCAGAAGGTAAGGCAGGAGCAACAAAACTGAATGCTGCTGCAGATTCTGAAGCCATCACTAAAGTGGGTACGGCTGAAGCAGCCGTTATCCTGGCAAAAGGTAAATCAAACGGCGAAGCGTATCAGCTGCAGGTAAAAGCGATGGGCGAACAGAATTTTGGTATGATCAAAGTGATCGAGAATATAGCGGAGAAAGGAGTAAAGCTGATCCCTGAAACATTAGTGCTGGGTGGTGGCGGTGATGGAGCCGGCGGCATGCTCAGTAATTTTATTGGATTGGGTATGCTGGAGAAAGTTACGGGAATGAGCTATGCGGAGATGATTAAAAAACAATCGAGTAAAACTGATTAATAGAAAAAAATGGGCTGGATCTAAAAGACAAGCTGAAATAAAAGACTCTTGTCATCCCGACGCAGGAGGGATCTTGTCCTGAACGTAGTCGAAGGGTTGTTTACCAGCTTCAGTTTTTCATGGCATCGTCTGTTGTGTCACTCACTTCATCGTTCCGTAATCCTGCTCTGCATATTAGAAGCTTTTTAACTTTGCACTGGGCAGGCATTGATAGACTTGTTATTAGTATTATATTTTAAGTCCAAAAAAATGAGTATAAAAAAGAAAGTACAAGTTGCAGGAGTATCCTTTTTAATCTTAGCTGTTGTTTTATTGTTTCCTTTTACTAATTGGGGTAGCAGAACTTCAATAGCTGGCTTCGTAAGTTTGTCATTGGGGACATTTGGCTCAATCATTTCAATATTTATTCCTTCTGTTTATGTTTACAAATTCAACTTAGAGACTTGGCAACTACAAGAAAAGGACGATTGGGTAATAAGGGTTTCAAAAGTAAAACATGGTATGGGTAATTCTCCAAACGTTCAATTTTTTATGAAAAATAATTTTGGTTATGAACAAGTTTTAGTGGATAATAGTCATGACGAAAAAGGAAATATTGTGGTGATTGTGCCCAGTGCAATTAATAAATTTAAAGGAAAAATTTTGATCAGTTAATCTTCCAATTTTTAAGTTCTTGATATTAGATGATAAATGAAAATAATTATGGAAAGATATCAGCTGTCCGTTGTGTTCTTTAAATAAAAAAGTTCAATCGTTGTCCTGAGTTTACAACTGAGAGCGACTTTTTTTTCGCCTTTGTTGGTCTTCCTAACATTTCCATAAAAACGAAGCGCCGTTGTTGGTGTTTCCCGGCCTGCTATTAAAGACATCGGCTTAAGGACAGCAGGGAGCACCAACAAATGAATGTGATCAATCCTTATAATGACTCAAAAACCCCCAATTGTCGAAGCCGGTTTCGTAAAACTTTGCAGATGAATACAGATAACCCTCCGGCCACTTGCATAACTTCGCCCTGACAGGGTTCCAGTGAACATAATCCAACTTTTGCAGAAATATCTTATGCTGACGTAATTCTATACTGAGTGGATTTCGCTCCCAAAACTGATACTCCCGGTCTTTGGCATCCACCCTGAAATATTTCAATACAGCCGGATGGTTCATTTTAAGATCAGCCTTTATTTTTTGGGCAGTATATTTCAAAAAATCCCTTTACACGGCTTTCGGATCGATCAATGACAGCGTTTGCCAGATCAGATGGATATGATTTGACATGATCACAAACGCAAAAAGCTTTATCCGTTTATCCTTCACAAGAAACCGAAGGCTATCAATAAGAATGTTTTTGTACTTATCAGGTTTTAAAAGATGTTTCCATTCCAGGTTAGTTGCGGTGAAATAATTTGGATATTCAGTGATGATGTTATTCATTTTGAATGGCAATCTACTTACGCTTCTTGATCCTCGTATAAGAAAAAAACAATAAAATCAGTGGAAAAATAAAATCGGTTTGTTGCTGCTCCCTGGTAATTAAACTGAATTTAGCTTATAATAATACGCCGGGAAACACCAATAAAGGCATCAAAATCAGTGGAAAAACAAAATCAGTTTGTTGGTGCTCCCTGGCAACTAACTGAACTTAGCTTATAATAATACGCCGGGAAACACCAACAAAGGCATCAAAGTCAGGTCAAAGCCTTGTCAAAGGCATGTATAATGCAGGTCAATAGGTATCACTCAGCCACATTTTTCGCCTTTGTTAGTCTTCCTAACATTTTAGCGCCGTTGTTTCGCCTTTGTTGGTCTTCCTAACATTTCCATAAAAACGAAACGCCGTTGTTGGTGTTTCCCGGTGTAATATTAAATCCTTCGGTTCAATGGCTCCAGGGAGCACCAACAAATGAATGTCTTAACCTTTATAGTGAATAAAAATAAGTTTGTTGCTGTTCCCTCTTCACTTAATTGTACGTAGTGTATGACTGGAGCCGGGAAACACCAACAAAGGCATCAAACTGATACAAAGTATTGGAGAAGCATAGCTGCTGCATGGCTGAAGTATGGGAAGTGTATGGGAAGTGTATGGGAAGTGTATGAAATCTGTGCCCGGAACAGCCCCCTGCTGTCCTGCGTGTTCGGTAAATAAAAAAATCTTCAATCGTTGTCCCGGGTTTACAACTCAGGACCGGCTCTATGTTGTCCTCCACCAACCAGCACGTAAAGAACCATGTTTTAATTTTGTTCCCCCGAAATACCGGGATAATGTTTGATCCCTTGTTGATCTATAACACAGGCGCTTGCAATGGCAGAAGCAGATTGTTTTTTCCATTTTATAGTTCCTGCATCAGCATTGATCGCATAAATAGTGTTGGCGGCATCACCGATATAAAGAATTCCATCAGCTATAACCGGGCTGGAATATACATAGGAGCCATTATCAGTCGTTATGGACCAGATCTGGACACTGTTGCTTATAGTATAACCATAAACATTTCCATTATTACTTCCGGCATAAAATTTCCCGTTCAGAATTACAGGACTGGATCTTTCTGTATAAAAAACAGGGGAATTATTCATAAGCCACAGCCGGGTTCCTGTTGCAATATCATAGCCAAAGGCTCTTACACCTCCGCCTGTATATATTAATCCATTAGCATATGTAGGGCTTGATACATTAAAATCCCCCGGTATAGACCAAATGATCGTACCGGTTGTTCCATTTAATAAATACTGGTTGCCATTAAGCCCGGTCGTAAAAACATTTCCATTGACCACCAGCGGGTTTTGATAAATAGCATCTCCCGTTTTAAACTTCCAGCTTATAGCACCGGTAGAAACACTCAAAGCATACAGGGAAGAGTCAAGACAGCCTGTGTACAATAAATTATTATTAAGTGTCACATTTGAAGAAAATGCCTTGAGGCCGGTACTTTGTGTTTTCCATTTTAAAGTTCCGTTTGAAGAATTAATGGCATATACAAACCCATCCCAGCCATCAAAGTAAACAGTATTGTTGTCGGTTACCGGGCCTGGCAAAAATGTTAATGGAAACACAGTGCTGACCGGGAATTTCCAATTTTGCAAACCAGTTCTTGCATCCAATGAATATAAACCATCAAGACCGCAAATATAAACGGACCCGTTTTTAACAGCTGGCGAACCGGAATGAAATTGTCCATTGGCCAATTTCCAGATCTCGGCCCCGGTGTTACCATCCAGGGCATACATAGTTCCATTCAAACTGGATATGAAAACAGTGTTTTTATATTTTACATCAATTACATATGTTTTTGTTGAGCCATTCTCTGCGGTAACAGTATAAGTCACTGGTGAAGAAAAATTCCGGGCAACACCACTTAAAGGACTTATTGACTTTCCATTGAAGGTAATGGCGGGTTTCAGGTTAGTAATACCAGTTTCGGCCAAAACGATTAACTTGATTGTATCTGCTCCGATACTGCCGGTCACATTGGCAAACAAAATGCCGGCATTATCAGCTGCATTGAAATTAAAAGACAAAATAACTTTCTCAGATGAAGGAACGGGAGGGGGAGTAGTATCCTTTTTCTTGCAAGAAAACATAACAATAAAAAAGAAAGCTAATAGCGAAATAAAGATCTGCGAATGAATAACTTTTTTCATTGAAAAGAGTTGATATGTAAATAAGCCTGCAATGAAGGTACATTGATATTATGGAACACCCCCGTGCTCGTCTTCGTAAATAAATTGAATTGCACGCCGGGTTGCTGTCTGTTCTGGTGTTTCGTCGGGGATTCCCGCTTTCTAAGGTATTCCCGGTCCCGATAACTATCGGGTCGAGGCAGGCGGCAAAAGTAGCACGCAGTGGCCGAAACACTAAGTTTCCACTCGTAATTTTACATATGCCCGGATGAAACATTATTAAATACCAACTTTACAAATACCCGGTATAGTAATTGTGAAATAAAGAGAAGTTAAAATCATATGTATGGAAGAAAATAATCATTCAACGATCAGTAAGATCATAACTGATTATATAGAGCTCACTGAAATGTCCCGGGTATACGGAAAAAAGGAAATTGACCTGGAAAAAGAATATAACAAGCTGCTGACAGAATATCATGTTGAAGCAAAAAATTATAGTCTTGAACAGGCAGATAAAATTTATAAAGTGTACCATGAAATGCTTGACTATAAGGAAAAATCAAAAATGGCTATTGAAAGCATTCTCCAGGCAGAAGAAAAATTGAAAGAGATCGGGCAGATACTTTATGAATCTACCATTCATGCCGAAATAACCTTGCCAGCTATCAATGGCGCAGTTTCTCAAACAAGATCAATTACCGTGAAGTTTGAAAATGGGCAGGTAAGGATCCGCTGATCTCCACCCTGGCTGCTGTTCGCTATATCAGGAATTGGCTTCCATTTGTCTTACTGCTTCCTCCTTGCGGCGGATATTATCTTCAGACTCTCTGATCTTTTTCTTTAATTCCAGGATCTCATTTGTTATTGCTTTTCTTTTTGCGGGATCCGTTTCTTTGGCCAGCTGATCTTCTTTCTCCTGTAATTTTTTAAGCAGGGCTTGCTTTTGCTGCTTCAACTGGTTAAGCATTTGTTTCATTACCGTAAGTTGTTGCTGGTTGTCGCCCTTTTGCAATGCGAGAGCCTGGTTGATCATGTATTCAAGGGAGGCTTCAGAAACTGATGTAAAATTTTTCCTGATCACAGCCGTAGCGCTGTCTTTTTTCAAACCGGCAATTTTTTTATAATTATTATTGAGCCATTGTTGTTGGGTGGTTGTCAATTTTATGGGTTCCCGATAATTATTCTTAATGGCCTCATTCTTTATACGAATAGTGCTGTCTTTTTGTGCAAGAACCATCATATTCGCTGACAACAGGAACAGCAGGATGAATAAGCGAATCATAGACAGGGTTTTGTGTAAGGTATAAAAAAATCTTCGAATGTTTTCCGCCCTGGCAGGCATTAAAGACCAGTGGCGGGTGAAAAGAAAACACCCGCCACTGCTGAAGAAACTTATTCTTCTTAAGGCTTTTTATTCAGGCATTCCCAGAATGCATCATTCCATTTGTTTTCGCATTCTATATTTGATAATATTCTTTGACGATATCTTTCCTCACAGGCATTCATACAACGTATCCGTTCATTCAGTTTTTCTATGATGCAATTAGGATTAAGATTACAGGCGCCGATATCAAATGGGCAGGCGTTTTTGCAAGCCTGAAGTTCGGCCCAGGCATCCGCTTCTTTTTGAGCTTTGCAATTTGCCATAAAGGCGTCTTTTTTATCTGCACATTCTTTAGCATGCTTCAAAAATCTATCCCATGCTTCCTGGTCAGATTTACTGCAACCATTACAACCGGCGATAAGAGTGCTTACTGCTAATGCGGCAATCGCAAATAAATTAAAAAAATTCTTTTTCATAATTGATGGCTTTAGGTTAATACTAACTTACTTATTTGAACGGCTTATAACAATTGTCATCGCATGGAAATATCCTGTGTATGGCCAGCCCATCCAGATCCTTGCAGCACTAAATTGGCGGGCCATGGAACGGTATTCCGAACGAATATTATAGTCTTTTACTCCTGATGTACCCACACCGGCCAATACGATATGCACGGTAGGCAATGTTGCATTTATTTTCAACGTTACCTGTAACATAAAAGCCTGGTTCCGGGGGAAAGTTCCAAACTTGCTGGCTTCAATGTCATCAATACGAATGCGGTTATCTTCCATGAAATCGAGATGCAAAAAACTTGTCAAATCACCGGTTGGCTGGCCGGTGGGTTCGAACTGTACACTGATAGTGCCGCAACCGGAAGGAATATAAAGCATCGTTGAAAAAAGATATTCTCCATCACCAGAAAATTTAGAAACATTACATTTCAGACCCGACACAGAAGGTTGTTCTTTGTACCGACCGATCTGGACCCATTTTCCGGTAAGGGTTGGAGGCGCTGCCACCACTTTCACACTCCCTGGCGGCCCGTCAATATCTGCGGTTCCCACTTTCTGTATATGAGGGGGAGGTTGATTGACTGGTGTAGGAAAAAAATCCGACTGGAAAAGAGTCGTCGAATCACAACCCGTGAATAACAGAATAATTAAAAGCGAGAGTACATTAAAATAATTTTTTTGTCTCCGGCTGGTCTGTTGAGGAAATATAGAAGTAGTCATGATAAAACATATATACCAAATATAAATCTTCGGTTGTCCGCTTTAACAGGTATTTCCCGCAATATGGCCCTGCAATTTGAAGCAGCAAAAGTCAAATACATTAACTTTATCCGGTAAACATTTAAAATGAAAAAAATAGTTCTTGCCCTGGTCTGTTTCGCAACATTCCAAAATGCGAATGCACAAAAAAGCGATAGCACCGCAAATAAAGAGCCTGTATATAATCAAACAAACGATGATAAGATATTCACGCCGCCTGCATTCTTTGAGACCTATGGATTGAAGAAGGGTGAAACCAATACTCTCCTGCATGTGTATAATAATTTTGGGGATGGATCAAAATACCAACGGGTCGTGGATATCCGCTGGACATTCCAAACCGAAGCCGATGCGTTGAAATGGCACACGATGAATGTAGCGACTAATTCAGAGGGAGGCACCCCGGTCGATGCAGAAATTATTATTCCCGGGGCGAAGGCAGTCAAAGCTTTTCGGGAAGGGCCCGGTACGGCAAATATGATGAGATCACTGGGTATTGTCCAGCGTCACCACTATCTTTTATTTGTCTATAAGAATATTGTCTGCAAAGTTTTTATTGCATCCGATGAAAAAACAAATACTGTTGAAGTAGTTCCATTTGCGATAGCCGCCGTTACGCAATTAAAATCTGTTATTAAGTAGTTTGCCCGCAGTTGTCCACCAACCACCCGAACAAATGGATCCTTTTATTCTTTGCTAATATTTCCCCAGTTTATGAACTTTTCACCTTTGAGGATGCCGTTGTGCTGTTTCCCGGCCTGCTATTAAGGCATCAGCATAAGGACAACAGGGAGCAGCAACAAAGGCAGCAAAAGTAGCTGGCTTCATAGGAATTAGAGGTAGTAAATCTGAGTTATATTCAAATTATACTAATTTTACAACTTATTTAAAGCTGCTGACATGAAAACTATAATAAATATTTTTATTTACACTTGATTTTAAATTAAAATTTTAAAAAATGAAAGCGATCCGTAATAGTCTTTTACCTCTTGTTTTAATTTTTTCAGGAAGTGCTTTTTCGCAAAGTATAATCGTAAGCGCTGATCCGTCATCTGCTACACTTGCTGTTAATTGCAATACTTCGTCTAAACCGGTAAAAGTAAAAGGCAACCAGGCAGAAACTGCTGTGCTGGCCTTTATGCCGGGCTACACTACCCAGGGAATAACTTCCACGGAACTGGCAGCTACCGGAAAGACTAACTATACCATTAAGCTTACAAAAATTAAAAAGCTCGACGCAGGTTTCAATTCCCGAAAAATAGAGTTTACCAAAATTGCCGACGTTTCGGGTAAAATAGGTACCGGTTCCTCATATATTGTCTGGGGCGGATACCAGTCATTACAGTCTGTCAAATTAGATGATCCAAAAAATATCAAGGAAATCACTACTGCTTTAAGCACTGCCGGTTATAAAATGGTTGGTACCAACAGTATGTTCACAGGAAAATCCGATATTCCTGAGTTGGCTTTGGCGGGCGAAATAACCTGGTTTAGCAAGGATACCCGCGGAAGGGGTTTCCAGATAAGTGTATTGATACATTGGTCGGTGTTTAGCATTTCCAAAGAAAATGTGGTGTACGAAACCACTACCGGAGGCTATTCAGATTCGGATAATAAGAATGGCTTTCCGGGAGAACTGATGCTGGCCATAAAAGATGCTTTGGCAGGTATTATCTACGACAAGAAATTTCAGGATCTCGCAGCAAAAAAATCTGAAGCCGCAACTACCAGTCAGGAATCTGTAGTGTTACCAAAACCCACCTTAAAAAAGATGGCCAGCTATAGTGCGGTTGTAAAAGAATCTATTGGCTCAGTGGTAACCATCAAAACTGATTTTGGAATCGGCAGTGGATTTATCATTAGCGAAAATGGCTACATCTTAACCAACAATCACGTAATTAACAGTGCAGAAAAGATTGAAGTGGTATTTGACAACGGGTTTAGTTTTGAGGCTAAACTGGTACGTAGCAATGAGGATGCGGATGTGGCACTCCTTAAAATATCGGGTAGCGGTTTTAAACCATTAACCTTAAATGGAACCGATGACCTTTCCAGTACAGGAACTGAGGTGATCGCTATTGGCACCCCTGAAAACATAAAACTTGGACAAACTGTAACCAAGGGTATTATCAGTGGGAAAAGGGAATTTGATGAGAAGGTTTATCTGCAAACAGATGTTGCCATCAACTCCGGTAATAGTGGCGGTCCGCTTATTAATACCACCACAGGAGAAGTAATAGGTATTGTTGCTGCGAAAATAAAGGCAAAAGGTGTGGAAGGCCTGGGTTTCGCCATACCAATTAGTGCTGCAATGCAGGCATTAAATCTCAAGTTTGAATAGCCTAATAACAAAAGAAAATTTCCAGAATTATAAATCAAAAAAGTCCAGGCCGGGAGGTCTGGATTTTTTTTCACCTTTGGTTGATTGACTGGTGCAGGAAAAAAATCGGACCGGAAAAGAGTCTCCGGATCGCAGCAGTACTTTTTAAATATATTTTGAAATCTCAAAAGTCGTTCTTATCTTAATTAAATATTTCAATCCCTATAGAATTCCCCACTCTAATTAGTTAGCATTTTATCAGGTTCCTTTTATTTCAAAAAGAGCTATGTATTATTATTGAATAAACGCAATTCTGCCTGTAATATAAGATGTACCGGTTATTTATATCATACAATAGAAAAAATCAGGCTTTTGTCAAAAATATTGTTGAGTGGTTAACAACGGAGAATTTTTCAAATGTAGTGGAAGTGTTTTTTGACGGGAATAGCCTTAATGCCGGGGATGAATGGGTTCAGAAAATAGATAAAGCTTTATCCGAAAGCAGTTGTTGTTTGGTTTTTATTGGCGAAGATGGGATTGGTGCCTGGCAAAATAAGGAAGTCTTAAAAGCTGTTAACAGATGCGTTTCTGAAAAAGGAGAATATAAAATCATTCCGCTAATTCTTCCGCATGAGAATAAGAGTATAAGCAAAAGTTTTCCATGGTTCCTTGCCGATTATCAATGGATTGAGTTCAATGATCCTGATGACCAGCTTGCGTTGGAAAGTTTAAAAAAAGGGATACAGGTCAGTCCTCTTCAAACAGAAAAAATATATACTGGCAATCCTTACAAGGGACTGGATTATTTTGAAGAAGAAGATTATCCGGTATTCTTTGGCAGAACCTTTGATCTTAACTGGGTTTTTTATAAAAAAATTAGGTTTAAAAGCGATAGATTTTTACTGCCTTTCCTGGCAATTGTCGGCGATTCGGGTAGCGGCAAATCTTCTTTTGCAAGAGCGGGAATACTTGGAAGCCTGAGAAACGGGATGTTCCAGGATAGTGTGAGTTGGAAACAAATCATAGTTCAGCCAGGTGACAGACCCCTGCTTAATTTGTCGACGAGTTTACAAAAAGAAAATTTAATTCATGATTCCGCATCTTTTGATAAGGCAGCTTTGGAAGACAACGATTATTTAAGAAGGGTTATACAGGTATATAATGAACCCATCGTTATATTGATTGACCAGTTTGAAGAAACGCTTACACAATGTAAGGATGAGAATGAGAGAAGCGCCTACCTGGGAAATTTAGCAGAAGCCGTTAAATCCGGAAGAATTTTATTGCTTATTGCATTGAGGAGTGATTATTATGCTTCGTTTAGCAAATATCCTTTGTTTGCAGATTTACTGGAGACAAATAATTATACATTATCCGGGTTGGATTTTAATGATAAAAATGAGCGATGGCAAAAACAAATTGAACAAATCATACAAAGACCCGCAAACATGGCAGGCTATGAGATTGAACCGGGGCTGACAAAAATGATCATCGAGGATACAAAAGAGATCAACGGGCTTTTGCCAATCCTGGAAATGACTTTATCCATGTTATGGCGGGAAAAGGGATCATTACAAAAACTCATGATTAGC
>DATHDV010000129.1:0-22437 GCA_035318845.1 Chitinophagaceae bacterium | reverse complement strand
TTATATTCCCGACTAACGACCCCTGACTCCTAACTCCCGACTCTTGACTCAGAACTCTTATCTTTGCCCCTCTTTAAAATTTACCCCGAATGAAGTTTGATCGTAATACCGTCCTCGGTTTTGTGATATTAGCCCTTTTGTTCCTTGGTTATTTCTGGACAACCAGCAGGGAACAGGAAAAGGTAAGAAAACAGAGAATTGCGGAACAGCAAATACAAAAAGCCAAAGACGATTCCATTGCCAAACTTAAAAAACCCATCGATGACTCATTAAGCAGGGTTACTGATTCCGTTGTAAAAGTAGCCAGCACCGGTTCTTTCCAGGGCGCCACAGACTCGGTTGAAAAAACCTTGTCCATAGAAAATGACCTGATCAAAGTCACCCTGACCAATAAAGGTGGCCAGGTAAAAAAAGTGGAATTAAAAAAGTACCGGGGACAGGATAGCAGTTTGGTGAAACTGGCCGGAACAGATTTTGATAAAATAAGTTACGCAATAAATACAGGTAATAGCTCCAACCAGGCAAGTGTCCAAACCAGCGATCTGTTTTTCCCGAAAATCGATTCTGTAACAAATGCCGACGGCAGTAAAATGATCTCCTTTACGTTGGCCGCCAAAGACAGCAGTGGCACTTCCATCACACATGAATTTATTTTGAAGAAGGATGACTATATGGTTGATTTCAATATTAAACTGTCCGGAGCGAATAAATTATTTACCGGGGGGGATATGAATCTATCCTGGCAATATGCGGCTGCCCAACAGGAATCTGATATCTCTTATGAAAAAACAAATACGCAGGTTGGTTATGTAAAAGACGGGAGTTTTGATTACTACACGATCGGCAAGCGCAGCCACAAAGACTTTAATGAATCAGTAAAATGGCTGGGAGTAAGACAGCGTTTCTTTTTTACTGCTCTTATAGCAAAAGATAATTTTTCTTCCGGTAAAATGGAATGGACAGTACCACCTGATACTGCAAAAACAATTGTCCGTTCTACGGCCAATATGAAAATTCCTGTAAAGGCCGGTTCTTCTTCTATAATACCACTCAGCATATATTACGGCCCGTCAGACTATCATACTCTGAAGAAGTATGACCTGAAGTTTGAAAAGATCATAAACCTCGGCCAGGGCCCGTATGCGTTTGTCCGTCCGTTGAACAGGTTTGTCATATTGCCCATATTCGATTTTATGAAAAGCCTTGCAGGAAGTTTGGGCATAGCCATTCTTTTACTTACCCTGTTTATTCGTTTGATCATTTCACCGCTGACTTATAAAAGTTACCTGAGTGGCGCTAAAATGAAAGCCTTGCGCCCTGAGATCGCAAAACTGAAGGCAAAACACGGAGATGACCGCCAGGCTATGAGCATGGACCAGATGAAACTCTTCAGAGAAGCAGGAGTGAATCCTTTGGGTGGATGTATCCCGGCATTATTGCAGATCCCGATATTCTTTGCCCTGTTCAGCTTCTTTAACTCTGAGGTTGGTTTGCGTGGAGCTCATTTTCTATGGTCAAATGACCTGTCGGCTTATGACCAGGTGATCAAATTCGGCGTTAATATTCCATTGTTGGGTAGCCATCTCAGCCTGTTCAATATTACGGCTGTTATTACAAGTTTCCTTATTTCAGTGTATAGCATGAGTATGTCGCCTGACCAAAGCAACCCGGTGCTGAAATACATGCCATATATTTTCCCGGTATTCCTGTTATTCTTTTTTAACAGGCTGCCTTCTGCGCTTACCTGGTATTATACTGTTTCCAATATCATTACACTGGCCATGCAGTTTGTGATCCAGAATTACATCATTGACCATGATAAAATATTGGCTAAAATGGAAGAAACCCGTAAAAAGCCTAAAACAAAATCAAAATGGCAGGAGCGGATGGAACAAATGCAGGAACAGCAAAGAAAGATGAAGGAAATGCAGCAGAAGGGCCGCCGATGATTTGGTTAAATTACTCCTAAGAAAAACCGGGCGTTGGTCTATAAAGCGGTTTTTTATTGCTCCTTTCACATAAAGCAGGGAAGGTTGAAGCGCTGCTGCAACTTATTAATTAAATTGGCACGTCTTTTAATATTTACAGACAGGTCACCTTAGAAACATGAAAAATATACATAAAATAGTTTTTGGAATTTTTGCAATAATATTGTCTTCACAGTTATTGGCCCAGAAGAAACTGACTGAAGCTACTATATCTTATGACATTGTCATTAATACCAATAACAGCAAACCGCAGGCTGCCGATCTGCTCGATGGCGCCACCAGTGTTATTTACCTGAAGGGTAATTCCAGCCGCTCTGAAATGATAAGTTCATTGGGAACACAGGCTACTGTCATTGATGGTAAAACCGGCAATGTTACCATATTAAAGAATTATGGTGAACAGAAATATATGATCAAGCTGACGCCTGATAACTGGAAAGAATCCAATAAAAAATACGAGGGCATCACTTTTACATATTTCAACGAGTTCGACACGATCGCCGGGTACAAATGCCAGAAAGCAATAGGCAGGCTCCCGCTCCCGGACAGCACAACTTTTACCGTTTATTTTACAAGAGAATTGGCACCGGTAAATAAAGATTTTGAATACATCAATAAGAATCTTCCGGGACTTGCTATGAAGTATGAGGCCATCCAGGGGGATAAAATAGTAACCTATACAGTTTCAAGTATCAACTTCAACCCGGTGTTGCAATCAAAGTTTGACCTGCCAACATCTGGCTACCGTGTAATGACTTATGAAGAAAGTAAAAGAGGGGGAAATTAATTTCTGCGTAATTGCCTGTTGCTGAGATCAATTTTCACATTCTGCAGGATGGCTTTCTTTTTGAGCGGAACAATATAGGAAATGTTGCCTTTTTGAACAGTAACAACAGTATTCAGCCGGATATATCTTTTTTCACTATTGTTAGTGATCACATTATTACCGCGATAAGAATAACCTGATTTAAGAGAAAATAGACCTGGTTTAAGTGAAGTCCTGTTAGATAATAACGGCGATTTATGCGCAGTAGATTTTGATTTACCGTCGCCTAAAGTGGCATACGCTCCCGCAGCAGAAACAACCAGTAACAGTATTACTGCCAGTTTCCTGCTTAAAATTCTCACTAATGTCAGCTTGGGGTGATTCATCGCTACAAAAATAAAGACAAATAAGAATATAAAACAAACCGTTTATCCAGAACTTTAGTACTTCATTAACGTGAAAGATGGAGAATTGTTACGTTGCGTTGCCTGAAAAAAATGTTTATTTTGCACATATGGGGAAAACAATTCCCCGAATCTGCCAGTTTTTTTGATTTAACTTGTTGGATATTACACATTTCAGGGGGCAAAGGGATTTGCTGTCTGACTGGCTCTTTAAAAGTCTTAGTTCACCAAAAGTCCGGAATACATGAAAGAAAATCCTTACCGGGAAGATCGGGAAAAACTCAGGGAACTGCTTAAGCAATACGAAAACCTCAAAAACGGCCGGCATCACTCGTTTCTCGAAGAAGATGCTTTTGAGAAGATCATAGATTATTACCACGAAAAGGAAGACCTCCTGAAAGCAATGGAAGCCGTCACATCAGGCTGCGAGCAATACCCCTATTCTTCCATGCTTCTTATTAAAAAAGCAGATATCCTTTTGGCTAACCGCCGTTATAAAGATGCATTGGTTATCCTGGAGAAAGCGACACTGCTTGACAGCAATGACATTAATCTTTATATATTAAAAACTGACGCCTACCTGGCATTGGACCAGCAGGAAAAAGCTGTGACGCTGCTGGAAGAAGCTCTTACTTTATTTGAAGGGGAAGAAAAACTTGAACTTCTTTTCGAACTGGCAGATGTATATGACGATTATGAAGATTTTGACAAAGTATTCGATTGCCTGAAAATGATCCTTGAAGATGATCCTAATAATGAAGAAGCCCTGTATAAAATTTGTTTCTGGACCGACTTTACCGGGCGAAATGAAGAAAGTATCCGCCTGCATCAGCAGATCATCGATGAGTATCCTTATAATGAATTGGCCTGGTTTAACCTGGCGGCTGCCTACCAGGGTATAAAACTATATGAGAAATCCATTGATGCTTATCAATATGCCATCACCATTGATGAAAAATTTGATTATGCCTACCGCAACATGGGCGATGCTTATATCAGGCTGCGCAAATACAAGGAAGCTATTGAAGTATTGGAAAAAGTAAATGAACTGGCAAAGCCTGAAGACGTGATCTTTGAAGCCATCGGCCATTGTTATGACAGGCTGAAGAATTTTGCCCAGGCCAGGATCCATTATCGCAAAGCATCTCACCTGCGACTGGACGACAGCAAGCTGTATTATAAGATCGCCTGCACTTATTTTAACGAAGGTCACTGGGAAAGCTGCATCAAACAATTGGATACGGCGATAAAGATTCATCGCCTGCAACCTGAGTATAACCTGCTGGCAGGTGAATGCAAAATGCAGTTAGGATTATTTAAAGAAGCTATACAATATTTTTCTACCGTGGTGCGGCTGCGCCCCCGCAATAAAGCAGGATGGGAATCCCTGATACGTTGTTTATTGAAAGCAGGATACTTTGAAGAAGCATTGGAACAGGTCAATGCGGCTTTGAATGTTACCGGCGGCAAACCATTATTCGCTTTTTATAAGGCCGCCGTATTATTCGCATCAGGTAAAACAAAAGAAGCCATCCTGCAACTGGAAGCAGCTATGGAAATATCGCCAAGGCTTTTGAAAAAATTTATAGAACTCAATCCCGCCATTCTTCAAAACCAGTCGGTAGTAGATGTAATTGCAAGATTTAAACGCAATAAATCGATCTGATGCTGGTTACTGGTTACTGGTTATTTCGATTCGATAGGGCCACTGCGTTCTTTAGGCAACCAGCAACTATAACCAGCAACCAGAATCAGCAATATTCTGCTGTTAACTTCCTATTTTTGCCGCATTCGCATAAAGCTTTATTGAAATAAAATAATGATATGAATTTTAATTTGTCACAGATACCGGAAAGAATTGTAAAACCCCGCCAGTCAGGATTGACGATGGTCATGGATAAGGGGCTCAGCGCTGATGAAGCAAAAAATTTTATGAGTGCAACACATCCGCATGTGGATATTGTGAAACTGGGCTTTGGAACTTCCTTCGTTACACCAAATCTAAAAGCAAAACTGGAAATATACCGTTCCTACGATATCCCTGTTTATTTCGGAGGCACTTTGTTTGAAGCTTTTTTGATCCGCAACCAGTTTGACGATTATATAAAAGTGTGCAAAGAATTTGGCATCAGTTATATGGAAGTAAGTGATGGCTCCATTAATATCCCGCATGCAGAAAAGTGCGGATACATTGAAAAATTAACCAAACATGGAACCGTATTAAGTGAAGTGGGAAGCAAAGATGCGGCGCATATCATTCCGCCTTATAAATGGATCGAGCTGATGAAGGCAGAACTCGAAGCCGGTTCCACCTATGTGATCGCTGAAGCAAGAGAAGCCGGTAATGTTGGTATCTACCGGGGCAGCGGAGAAGTGAGAGAAGGTCTTGTGCAGGAAATATTGACCCAGATACCTACGGAAAAGATCATTTGGGAAGCTCCTCAAAAAGCGCAGCAATTATATTTTATTGAACTCGTTGGCTGCAATGCCAACCTTGGAAATATTGCACCTGCTGAAGTGATACCGCTCGAAACTATGCGGATCGGTCTTCGCGGAGATACATTCAGTTTATACCTTGATAAAAAAGAAGCCTGATGCGGCTGTTTGGACTTATTGGTTATCCCTTGTCTCATTCTTTTTCTAAAAAATATTTTACCGAAAAGTTTGAGCAGGAAGGATTAACTGATTGCCGGTATGAATTATTTCCCATTGCAACGATTCATGAACTACCGGGGATCTTAATCAAACACCCTGAACTTGAAGGATTGAATGTTACGGTGCCTTACAAACGGCAGGTACTTCCTTTTCTTCATTCTTCAAATCATATTCCTGCAGATGTTGACGCCTGCAACTGTATTCATATTAAAGAAGGAAAGCTGGTTGGTTACAATACAGATGTTATTGCCTTTGAAAAAAGCTTTACACCACTTTTAAAACCCCAGCACAAAAAAACATTGGTATTGGGTAATGGCGGCGCTGCGGCAGCAGTTATATTTGTTTTAAAAAAACTGTCTATCGATTTTATTATTGCGAGCCGGGAACTGCACGGCAACTCTTCACTTACTTATAAAGATGTTCATGAAGAGCAGATGAAGGAATGCAATATCATCATTAACACAACCCCGCTGGGGATGTATCCCAATGAAAGATCCTGCCCTTTTATCCCCTATCAATTCATTTCCGGGCAGCATCTTCTTTACGATCTTGTTTATAATCCTGCCAAAACTTTATTCCTGCAAAAAGGAGAAGAACTGGGCGCAGCAATAAAGAATGGTGAAGAAATGCTGATGCTACAGGCAGAAGAAAGCTGGAAAATATGGAATGATGAATGATCTCAATATTGTCAATGACAAACGAATGAAGAAACCTTATCCTTAAAATCAGCCTGGTTAAAGCATTAAAATACTGTTGCTCCTGCTTTTTCTTTATCTTTTCCTGCCTGACGACAATCCATATTAATTTTCTGTTACCCCGTTATTCAAAATGTAATAATATTTATTTCAATAAGTAATTCATCTAAATTACTATTGAAAGCATTGAATAATAAATATCTGAAAGATTTTATTCTTTCTTAAATATCTTTTGAGTGTAAGATATCTCCCTAAATAAATTGACGAAACAGCTGTTTAATAAATGCTTGATTTTCAATAATGAATTTTTAATACTGCGGGTTTTCACTGTTGACTTGCGGTTTCCACTGTTGACTTTTGGTTTTCTACCATCGTAAATTCATTTTGTAAACCTTATTGTCAACCTAAAACTTAAACCTTATGCTACACCGTAAAATCTTTAAAACGGTTCTGCCCTTATTGGCTGCAGGCTGTTTTATTCCCGCAATTTCAAATGCGCAGCTTACCGTTCTCCCCAACGGCAATGTGGGTATCGGTAACCCCGCACCTGTTCAAAAACTAGATGTGGTACTGAATGCCGCAGACCCTGCGCAGGAGGCTGGGCGGTTCACCAATAATAGCACCACAGCCTTACCTAAATACGGTATTCGTAATACTGTATCGAATGCCGGCACAAGCACCCGTTATGGCATTTATAACGATGTGCAAACGCTTTCTACTTCCGGATCCACTCCTTATGGAATTTATAATAGTGTAAACCCCGGCACAAGCGCTTCGTATGGTCTGTATAACATTACCAATGCAGGTGGTACCGGTTTTAAGTACGGGCAGTTGAATTATACTTTTCAAAACACTGCTTCAACCACGTTGACGCTTGGTATCTATAATTATACCACGACCACTGCAGGATATATTTATGGCCTGTATAATTATAATTACATTGGGGGAACCTCTGCTAACACCCAATACGGACAATATAATTACCAGTATTCTTCCGGAATAGGGACTCATTATGGTATTTATAATTATGTTTACACAGCTACTGCGACAACAGCCGGTACCCGTTATGGTGTGTGGACCGAAGTGCCCAATATCGGAACAGGCATTCGTTATGGGATCTATTCCCGTGCATTAGGCACTCCCAATTATGCAGGTTATTTTGATGGCAATGTTTTTATTAACGGCAACTTTACCGTCATATCAGATGATGGATTAAAAACAAATTTAGAACCCATAACCGGTGCACTTGAGATCCTTGAGGGCCTGAACCCTAAAAAATTTGATTTCCGGAAAGACATTAAGGGTATGGTTTTTCCCGAAGGCAGGCAATTAGGGATCATGGCTTCGGAAGTAGAAAAAGATTTGCCGGAACTGGTTAAGAAAATAACAACTCCACTGAACAAGGACGAAGTGCCAGTACCTGTTACTCCGGAAGTATTGGAGAACCGCAGACACAATGGAGATGATTCACCACCGATAACACAACAGGGCGGAGATGAATATTTCACTTTTAATTCCGTCAATTATATCGGTTTGATACCTGTGCTGGTGCAGGCGGTAAAAGACCTGCGGCAAATGGTACAAAGCCTGCAACAACAATTACAGGAACAGAAGGCTATAACTTCCAGACTTAAGCCCGCTGTAAAGTAGTAAACCTATTTTTCATCCTTTAAATCATTTTTTATGAAATGGATAAAACACCTGTTGTGTCTGGGAACAGGTATCACACTAATTACGGCAATGGCAAGGGGCCAGGGTCCTGATCTCAACAGGGTTCCTTTCAACCCGGCCATTGATAATGTGAACTATTGGGTGCATATGGCCAAACGAGGCTTAGCTCCTGATTTTCGCACCACGGGCCCGCATATCCCGGCCGTATTTAAGTCATCCCAGATCAATGCATCTCCTGCATCATTCATTAATTCGCCGGATGTAGCTATCACAACCGGCAATTCACAAAGTGAAAACTCGGTATTTGTCAATCCCAATAACCTCGCCATTGCGATAAATTCCAATAACTCATTGGTATCAGGAATATACAGGGCTTCGGCTTATAATACCAGTAATACCGGTGCTACCTGGAGCGGTGTGAACAGCGTTGAACCGAATTCATACGCCGATCCTGCTGTTGTGATTGACAATAATAATAACTGGTATGTAAATTATATCACACAGGGATATAAACAATCCGTAGCCAAATCTATCAACAATGGCGTAAGCTGGACGATCACCCAATCAGCTGATCCCGGTGCTGGCCTGCTTGCCGATAAAAACCATTTTATGGTAGATAATTCCATTACCAGTCCTTACCAGGGCAACCTGTATAATGCATGGACAATGTTTTATGGAGGCGGCGTTAACAACCAAAAAGTACATATCAACCGTTCGACTGATGGCGGAGCTACCTGGTCTGCCAATCTTAATATCAGTGGTGCCCTCGGCAGCGTTCTCGACCAGGGAGTCAATATACAGACCGGTCCTGTCGGTGAAGTGTATGTTGCCTGGGCTGTTTATGCGCCTAGTTTTGGTGATGAATCTGCTATCGGTTTCTGCAAATCAACAAATGGCGGCGCCACCTACACTGCCCCGGTAACAGCCATCAATAATATCCGTGGCATCAGGGTTACCGGTTGTGGTAAATCTATGCGTGCCAACTCTTTTCCGAGTATGGCTGTAGATAATAGTTTCGGACCCAACCGTGGTACCATTTATATTGTATGGACGAATGTGGGTGTCCCCGGCGTTAATACCGGAACCGATGTGGATGTATATATGATCAAATCGAGTAATGGTGGCAGCACATGGTCAACCCCGGTTCGTGTAAATGGCGGTCCCACCGGTGTTGGAAAAAAACACTATTTCGGGTGGATCACCTGCGATCCCAAAACCGGCACACTCAACGTTATTTTTTACGATGACCGTAACGTTTCCTCCACACAAGTAGAGGCTTGGGTAGCCACATCCTGCGACGGTGGCGTTAACTGGATTGATTTTCGTGTAAGCGATGTAGCTTTTACGCCTAATGTGGGAGCCGGGGGTTATTTTGGCGATTACCTCGGTATTTCATCATACGACAACGCAGTGTACCCGGTATGGACCGATAACCGCTCAGGAACAGCGCTGGCTTATACCAGTCCGTTTATTCTTACTGACAGTTGTAACTGCGCCAATGACCTGGTGATACAAAACGTTGTCTTCCCCCTAAACTTTACCAAACATTACAAAGCAGCCAATACAATTACAGTTGCGGGGAGTGGCACTACGGTTACATTAACGGGCAACGGAGTTACCGGATCAAACATTATCCTGCAGGCAGGTGGTATTGTAACTATTGGTGGTGGATTTACCGCCCAATTAGGCTCTTCATTAAAAGTTCGTCATGGGGATTGCGATACTACTATAACCGCACGTCCCGCAAACCAAACTTTGAAGGGCATTAATGACCCGGAAATCACCAGCATTGTAAACAAGAGCGCTGATGAACTGGAACGGATGAGCAAAATGGGTAAAGATTATTTTTTAGTCTATCCCAACCCGGCTAATAACCGGCTGACCGTTTATGTGCCAATGGATGATAAGTCAGTAAAAAAACGACTATTGATCACTGACCTGATGGGTAAAGTGGTGAAACAACAACAAATAGTAAACAGCAGAATTGACCTGGATGTATCCGGACTTCCCCGCGGTGGATACATGGTGATCGTTACCGGTCCTAATAACACTCAGCAAACGCGGAAACTGATCTTGCATTAAAAACTGATGTTTATTTTTTAAAAAACCCCGGCGTTATATGCCGGGGTTTTATTTGTACCAATTTTTTTTATGATTCCGGGAGAAACTTAATTTATTATTAAGCCAGGATTAATATAAACCACGAAGACACCAAGACACTAAGTAACACAAAGCATTCTTGGTGAAATCTTAGTGCCTTCGTGTCTTTGTGGTTCAATAATTAAAATTGAAACTAATACGCTATGGCTGTTAATTAAAAAGACATTAATTCGTTAATTTTAAACCGGCAGATATAAAAAACAAATATCTCATCAAACACTTATTATAATTACTTGCTATAAAGAATACTCCGAACAAACCTTGTTATGATTAAAGAGACCCGGATGATCACAATCAAAAGAACAAACTCAGATGACAAGGACTTTATTGAGCTTGTAAAATTTCTTGACGCCGACCTGGCCACGAGAGACGGAAGCGAACATTCATTTTATGCCCAGTTCAATAAAATTGACAAAATAAAATATGTTGTTGTCGCTTACGAAAATGATACCCCCATTGGTTGCGGAGCCATCAAAGAATTCAGCCCAAACATGGTTGAAGTTAAACGCATGTACACCTCGCCAGGTAACAGGGGAAAAGGAATTGCCACAAAAATTTTGATTGAATTAGAAAAATGGGCCGCTGAGTTGTCTTATGAAAAATGCATATTGGAAACCGGCAAGAGACAATCAGAAGCAGTTGCACTTTATAAAAAGAATGGTTATAACCTTATCCCAAACTATGGCCAATATGCAGGAATTGAAAACAGCCTCTGCTTCGAAAAAGCAATGAAATAATAAGCCAAACGTCCAACAAGAGCTTTACAAAAAAAATTACAGGCAGAATCCTTACCTTAGGCTATAAGCTTTCACTATGTCAAAACATTTTTTCTCCTTTCTGCTATTAGCAATGATCAGCAGTTCGCTCCGTGCTCAACCATTCGATGCAAAGTATTTTAATGATATGAAATGGCGGATGATCGGCCCGCACCGCGGAGGAAGAACCGTTGGCGCCGTAGGTGTGCCGCAACAACCCAATGTATTTTATATCGGTGTGAACAATGGCGGCGTTTGGAAAACTACCGACTTCGGCAGAACCTGGTTCCCCATCTTTGATGATCAGCCCACCGGCTCTGTAGGTGATGTGGCAGTAGCTCTATCCAATCCCAATGTGATTTATGTTGGTTGTGGTGAAGGCATCCAGCGACCCGATCTTTCAGTGGGTGACGGAGTTTATAGATCAACGGATGGAGGAAAAACCTGGATCAATACAGGTTTGAAAGATGCACAGCAGATCGGAGGAATAGACATTGATCCAAAAAATGAGAACAGGGTCTTTGTAGCAGCATTGGGTCATCCTTATGGTCCCAATGAAGAAAGAGGTGTGTACAGAACAACTGATGGAGGAAAGAACTGGGAAAGAGTTTTATATAAAGATGAAAACACCGGGGCTGTACAGGTAACCATCGATCCCAATAATTCTAATATCATATTTGCTGATATGTGGGCCGGAAGACAAGGTCCCTGGGAGAATGGAGCCTGGAACGGAAAAGAAAGCGGTTTGTTTAAATCAACCGACGGGGGAACCACCTGGAAAAAAATTATTAATGGTTTGCCAACCACTGAACAGGGTTTGGGAAGAATTGGCTTTTGTATTGCCCCATCCAATTCAAAAAGAATGTATGCAACCGTGGATGCAGGAAGAGAAGGCGGTATATACAGAAGTGATGATGCCGGTGAAAGCTGGAAAAGGATTCAAACCGATAATAGATACTGGGGACGTGCAAGTGATTTTGCAGAAGTGAAAGTGGATCCAAAGAATGAAGACATTGTTTATTCAGCCAATGTGGTCACCTGGAAATCTATTGATGGCGGAAAAACATGGAATGCATTCCGTGGTGCTCCGGGTGGTGATGATTATCATCGCATCTGGATCAATCCAAACAACTCCAATATTATTTTAATTGCAAGCGACCAGGGAGCTATCATCACCGTTAATGGCGGAGAAACTTTTTCAAGTTGGTACAATCAACCTACTGCACAGTTTTATCATGTGAGTACGGACAATGCATTTCCTTATAATGTGTACAGTGGTCAGCAGGAAAGCGGCAGTGTTGGTATAGCATCAAGAGGCAATGATGGTGCAATAACTTACCGGGAATGGCATCCTGTCGGCGCACAGGAATACGGTTATGTTGCTGCCGATCCGCTGGACGATAATATTATTTATGGCGGTAAAATTTCCCGCTATGATAAACGAACCGGGCAGACACAGGATATTTCTCCTGAAGCAGGACGTGGTGGTAAATACCGTTTTATAAGAACCGCACCGGTATTGTTCAATCCTATCGATAAAAAAACATTGTACTATGCCGGTAATGTTTTGTTCAAAACAATGAATGGCGGGCAAAGCTGGCAGGTTATCAGTCCTGATCTGACAAGAGAAAGTTGGGATGTTCCGGCCAGTGTTGGCATTTATACATCCGATGAAATGAAGACGATGCCAAGACGTGGAGTGATCTATACTGTTGCTCCTTCTTATAAAGATATCAACACGATCTGGTGTGGCACGGATGATGGATTGATCCATGTAACAAGAGATGGGGGAAAAACATGGAAGAATGTAACGCCACCTGAGATCACATCATGGAGCAAGGTTTCTCTGATGGATGCAAGTCATACTGATGCGAATATAGCTTATGCAGCCGTCAACAGGATCCGTTGCGATGATATGCGTCCGCATATTTACAGAACAAGAGATGGGGGCAAAACATGGAAAGAAATTGTAAATGGTTTGCCCAACGATCCGATCAATGTAGTAAGAGAAGACCCTTTACGTAAAGGATTATTATTTGCAGGAAGCGAAAGAGCGGTCTACGTTTCTTTTGATGATGGCGAAAACTGGCAGAGTTTAAGATTGAATATGCCTGCAACTTCAATTAGGGACCTGGTGATCAAAGATGATGACCTTGTTATCGGCACACATGGAAGAAGTTTCTGGATATTGGATGATATAACTCCGTTACGTCAATTGTCGGCTAAAATTGCCAACCTGTCTATGTTTTTATATAAACCACAAACCACTTACCGGGTAAGATGGGATATGTATACAGACACACCTGTACCTCAGGAAGAAGCAGCAGGAGAAAATCCACCGGATGGGGCTGTGATTGATTATTATTTATCTGAAAAAGCTAAAGATATTACACTGGAATTTTTACAATTAACCCCAACAAGTGATGCAAGAAGTATCCGGATCTATTCAAATAAAGATACTTTGTATAAAATCGGCAATGTAAATATTCCTGAATACTGGATTCGACCGCAACAAATTCTTTCCGCTGAGCCCGGTCATCACCGTTTTACATGGGATATGAAATATGCACCTTTAAATATTCCGCCATCTTATCCTATTGGCGCTACTTATATGAATACAGCACCGGATCAAACTGCGCCTTGGGCAATGGCAGGCAGAACATATTCTGTAATTCTTATTGTAGATGGAAAATTTGATGCTCAAATTTTTGAAATCAAAAGGGACCCAAGAGTAAAAACTTCAGATGCTGATCTTCAAAAACAACACAATCTTTCTGTACAATGCTATGAAGGAAGAAAAGAATGTATGAAAATACTGGAAGAGATAAGACTATACAGGCTGATGTTGCGTGGCCAAATGACAAATCCACCGGTAACCGTTGCTGATGTATTAAATAAAAAAGATAAATCTGCAAGAGAAATGGAAACCACTCCACAGGGAAGCAATGAACCCAGTTTCGGAAGATTGAATAATTCCTTTGCATCCATCTTTGCTGTATTGCAGGACAGCGACAGGCCGCCAACAACACAGGTCATTGCTGCATTAGCTGAGACGCAAAAACAATTAGCGGAATTAAAAACAAAATGGGCAGCATTAAAAAAATAAGAAATAAAGAATAAGAAATAAGAAAGTAATTCGATTCCAATTTATACTTCACTTCCTTATTTCTTATGCCGTTTCCATAAGTACACCTGTAATAAATCTCAAAACTGATGCATATTTCAAAATACCAGGTTCTCTAATTTAGCTGCATCATGATCATACAAACACCCTGGATAGAAAGAAAATTTGAATTCAACTTCCCGGTTGGACTATTCCCGGTGATCATTGAACGGCTTCGTGGCACTTTACTGCAATTAGAATCAACAGTAAAAAATATTCCGGATGAAAAGTTAAGTGTTAAAAAAGATGGCAAGTGGTCGGTCAAAGAAGTGGTTGGACATCTTTTCGACCTGGAAGAATTATGGAACGGAAGGATCAATGATTTTCTTGAACATAAACAAACATTGAGAGCAGCCGATATGAGCAATGCAAAAACAACTGCTGCCAATCATAATTCAAAACCAATTGATGAGCTGTTGAAACAATTTATCGATGCAAGGAATAAACTGATCACAAGAGTAAATGATCTTGATGAAGCCACTGCCTCCCTCACTGCCCTTCATCCCCGTTTGCAAACACCCATGCGATTGATTGATTCCCTGTTCTTTGTCGCCGAACATGATGATCATGAGCTGACGAAGATCAGGCGATTGATTCAAGCCTGATCCCTTACCTTTGCCGCAATTTATTTAGTACTTATTACTTCTAAAATCGTACTTGATTATGGCAGATATATTTGAACGTTTACTGAAAAACGCAGGCCCCATCGGCCAACATCGTGAAAGAGCTCATGGCTACTTTGCTTTCCCAAAACTCGAAGGAGAAATAAGCAGCCGGATGAAATTCCGGGGCAAAGAAGTCATTGTATGGAGCCTGAATAATTATCTCGGTCTCGCCAACCACCCGGAAGTAAGGAAAGCGGATGCAGATGGAGCTAAAGAATATGGATTGGCGCTGCCCATGGGCGCCCGCATGATGAGTGGCAACAGTACCCTGCATGAACAACTGGAAGCTGAACTTGCTGCATTCGTTCACAAAGAAGATACGATATTGCTGAACTATGGTTACCAGGGAATGGTCAGCCTCATTGACGCACTGTGCAACCGCCATGATGTAATTGTTTATGATGCGGAAAGCCACGCCTGCATCATCGATGGTTTGCGTTTGCATCCCGGTCACCGTTACGTTTTCAAACATAATGATGTGGACGATTGCGAGAAGCAGTTACAAAGAGCTACGGCGTTAGTTGAAAAACAACAGGCGGGAGGAATACTGGTTATTACGGAAGGAGTGTTTGGTATGGCCGGCGACCAGGGAAAGATGAAGGAAATAGCAGCGATGAAAAAGAAATATGAATTCAGATTCTTGGTAGATGATGCACACGGTTTCGGCACCCTGGGAAAAACAGGAGCCGGCGCCGGGGAAGAGCAGGGTTGTCAAAATGAAATTGATCTCTACTTCTCCACTTTTGCCAAATCAATGGCATCCATTGGCGCATTTATCAGCGGCGACAAAAAAATAATTGATTATATCCGCTATAATATCCGCAGCCAGATATTTGCCAAGAGCCTGCCCATGCCATTGGTGGTTGGTAATCTCAAAAGACTTGAATTATTGCGTACCAATCCCAAACTGAAAGAAAAATTGTGGAGCAATGCCCGTAAACTGCAAAATGGTTTAAAAGAAAGAGGATTTGATATTGGCAAAACGGATTCTGTTGTTACTCCCGTTTACATGAAAGGTGATGTACCCGAAGCAACGGCGATGGTAATGGACCTGCGGGAGAATTATGGCATCTTCGCTTCTATCGTAGTTTATCCTGTCATTCCAAAAGGACATATCATTTATCGCCTGATCCCATCGGCCGTACATACGGATGCGGACATTGATGCAACACTGGAAGCCTTCTCTGAGACCAAGAAAAAACTGGTTGCCGGAGAATACCGGATGGAGAAAATACCGGATATGGCGGATGCGACCGGCAAACGTTTTGATTATTTGACTGAAAAACTTAAAAATAAATAAGACTAACAGAATATTTTGATAAAACCCCGCTCTTCTGCCGGGGTTTTTATTTGTACGGCAAACCCGTTTGCCTTGATTCGAGTACTTTTATACCCACAAAATAATAATAACCATGCGTAAGTTTTTCCTGTTCCTGTTTTTATTGCCATTGTTTGCTTTGGCTCAAAAAAAACAAATCACATTAGAAGATATTTATAAAACCAGGACATTCCGTACTGAGAATGTAGCGGCTGATTTTGGCCAGACCAACAAAGACCCCGAAGTAAAAGCCGAAGATCTGAAAGATGAGAATGGAAAATCTTTCGGTCAGGCGGATGACATTATCTATAGTTCCACCCATCCCAACACCGTTTTGATCCGCAAGGGTGTAGAACAAATTTACCGGCGTTCTTCCAAGGCATTTGTTTACCTGTATGATGCCGTTTCCAAAAAACTGACAAAACTGGATAATGAAAAGCTGATGCATCCCACTCTTTCACCGGATGGCAGCAAGATAGCATATGTCAAAAACAATAACCTTTATCTCTATGACCTTGCTACAAAAAGTACAAGAGCTATTACCACCGATGGCAAGTGGAATTTTATCATCAACGGTAACTGCGACTGGGTTTATGAAGAAGAATTTGAATTTACCCGGGCCTATGACTGGAGCCCGAAAGGAAATTACATTGCCTATTACCGTTTTGATGAAAGCAGTGTGAAAGAATATGAGTTCACCCAGTTTGATAACACCTATAACAAACAATACAGCTACAAATATCCCAAGGCCGGGGAGGAAAACTCAAAAGTGGAGATACATATCTATGATGTGGCCAATAACAAAGATGTAAAAGCACAATATGAGCAGGGTGATATTTATATCCCCCGCATCAAATGGACACAGGACGATAATTCACTGGTAGTATTCTGGATGAACCGCCACCAGGATGACCTGAAACTATTATTGACCAATGCGCAAACCGGGGCTGCCAATCTTTTGTACGAAGAAAAAAATAAATACTTTGTAGAGATCAACGATGACTGGTGGTTTTTGAAAGATGGAAAGAATTTCCTTTTTACCAGTGAAATGAATGGTTATCGTCATTTATATCTCTATAGCCTCGATGGCAAAACAAAGACCCCGGTGACAAAAGGTAATTACGAGATAACGGATGTAAGCGGTGTAGATGAAAAAAATAAATTGATCTATTACCTCGTAGCTTATCCCCGCCCGATGGACCGGAACCTTTTTGTAACAGACTTCGAAGGTAAAAAAGCAACCCAGCTTACCCAGGGCGAAGGTTGGCATCGCATTGTATTGAATGATAGTTTTTCCCGGTTTTATGATTACCGCTCTGACCTGAATACACCACAGGTTGTAACATTGAACAAGATAATAGTAGATAAAAAGAAAGCGATCAGTACAGTACTGGAAAAAACAGTGAATGAAAGCAGTAAACTTAAAGCCAAACTCGATGAATATGCCATCGGCAAAGCTGAATTCATCCGGGTACCAAATAGTAAAGGCGATACATTGAACGGCTGGATGCTGAAACCTTCCAACTTTGATCCTTCAAAAAAATATCCTGTTTTGTTTTGCAATTATGGCGGGCCGGGCTCACAACAGGTGGCGAACCGTTTTGGCGTTGTCAGTTACTGGCACCAGATGCTGGCAGAAAAAGGATTCATTGTAGTTAGCGTCGACAATACCGGTACAGGTTTCCGCGGAGAAGAGTTTAAAAAGAAAACCTATTTACAATTGGGTAAATTTGAAATCGAAGACCAGATCGATGCGGCCAAATACTTAAGCAAGATGTCTTTTGTAGATGCAAACAATATCGGCCATTGGGGATGGAGCTATGGTGGTTTCATGAGCGCCTTGGCTATTACAAAAGGCAATGATGTGTTTAATGCTGCTGTATCTGTAGCCCCGGTTACCAACTGGAGGTATTATGATAATATCTATACAGAAAGATATATGCGTACGCCGCAGGAGAATCCAAAGGGATATGATGATAATTCACCCATCAACTTTACGGATAAGATAAAAGGCAAGTACCTGCTCATCCACGGCACAGCTGATGACAATGTGCATTTTCAAAACAGTGTGCAAATGATCAAGGCGCTGGTGAAAAGCAATATAGATTTTGAAAGCGCCTACTACCCTGACAAGAATCATGGCATCGGCGGAATGCTGGATAATACTACGTTTCACTTGTGGAGCAAGATGACCAACTGGATACAGGAAAATATGGGCAATGAGAACACCCAGAAACCAGGTCAGCCGGCCAAACAGCCTAAAGCCTTCTAGGTAATAAGAAATTAGGAATAAGTAATAAGGAATGAGAAAGTCGCTTCGAAGCAACTTTCTCATTTTTTATTTTTCGGTTTCTTATTTCTTATTATGTTGTTTGATTCCCCTTCAGGGGATAGGGGCAAAAAAGAACCCCCGATGAAAATCGGGGGGCCCTAATCAAAAACCATTAACCATTAAACCTTATCCTATGAAAATTCAATGCTAATATCGTTAATAATAACATAACAAAAAATTTATACGCCGATTTTTTACCTGTTTTACAAAAATATGTACCAAAAGCGCAAAATATTGACCCTGCTCAATGTTGGAAAGTAATCGGTCATCCCACTAGTCATTTAGCAAACGTTTGATTTTATTATTTTAACTTGCTATATCTATGCCGGTATTTGCGGTCAGTTAATTTATGAGAAAAATAGTGATAGCCATTTCAGGTGCCAGCGGTTCTGTTTATGCAGCCAATCTCCTGGATAAATTGTTAGGTGCTAAAGAGCAGTGGACGGAACTTTCCGTTGTGATGACTGATAATGCAAAAGAGGTTTGGAAAACAGAGCTTGAGAACGATTCCTGGAAAAATTATCCTGTAAAATTGTACAGCACTACGGATTTTTCAGCTCCGTTTGCTTCCGGTTCCGGTCAATATGATACGATGATCATCATCCCCTGCTCGATGGGAACATTGGGTCGGATTGCATCCGGGATCTCCAATGATCTTATTACGAGGGCAGCAGATGTAGTTCTGAAAGAAAGAAGAAAACTGATCTGCGTAATCAGGGATACCCCTTACAATCTTATCCATATCCGTAATATGGAAACCATAACGCTGGCGGGTGGGATCATTTGCCCGGCCACTCCATCCTTTTACAGTCAGCCCAAAACAATTGAACAGGTTGCGGCCACTGTTGTTGACCGGGTGCTTGACCTGGCAGGTTTTGATATCAAAACATTCCGTTGGGGAAAGTAAAAGGGCTTCCAATAAGTGGAAACCCTTAGTACACATTATAAAACTCTACCAAACCAACTAATCTGAAAATCTACCACCGGCATTTATCCAGTTAATTATTTTCTGTTGTTCTGAAGCCGGAAGAAAACCAGTAGGCGGCATCGGCGATGGATTGCCATCAACGGCCCTGGCTTTTATACGATCTTTAAAAGTTACAATATTGCAATCGACCGTCCAGTTCATTCCTCCTTCGGTCACTACAGCATTATGACAGCTCACACAATTATTCTGCACCAGTGTGCGAACTGCTGAAAACAAAGGCCCGGCAGGCAGATCCGAGACAGTTGTGCTGCTGCTCCCGGTACACCCGTTTGCATCTTTAGCAGTTACGGTGTATGACCCGGCAACCAAAGCAGAAAAAATATTGGATGACTGGAAAGCTCCGCTATTCAATCTAAAGGTATAGGGTGCTGTTCCGCCTGTTGCTGTTATAGTTATTGAACCCGTTGCGGGCACCTGGCACGGCGAATTATTTGTAACGGTTGCAGAAACAGTAATCGTAACTCCGGTACATAGATTAGGTGCAGTTAAAGTGAATATAGCTGAACCTGTGCAGCCATTTCCGTTTTTAGCAACAACAGTATAAGACCCGGCTGAGAGGTTGGCAAAATTTCCCGAAGCCTGGAAAGCACCTCCATTAATATTAAAAGATAAACCACTGCCACCAGGGACAGTTGCCGAAATACTTCCATCGCTGCTTCCGGCAGCCGAAGGATTAATAACCGTTCCTGTTACTGTAATGGTTACTCCAGCACATGGGTCAGGAGGAGGAGGAGGAGTTGTTCCACCACCACCTTTACTACATGAATAAATAATAAAAACAACAGGCAGGAGTATTACACTTAAATAACCCGGAATAACAAACTGCTTCACAAGTTTTCTTTTGTATTCAAACGATGGCTTGTTGTAAGCGGTTGCCTCTTGCAGATGACCAGATCAGCGATGAATATTATTTTTGGTTTCCGGAGCCGGCGAAAGGTTTGATGACTGCAGTAACAAGAACACCGCCGCTGTTCAATTTTACTTTACCAAATCCCACTCCGCTTAATGGCAGTTTGAAATAAGGCTCCACCATGACAGAGAAAGATCTTCCAATATTCCTTTGATAGCCTCCTGAAAAAGTAAGTACAGAAAAATAATGGTTGTTCTCATTCTGAACGGTCAATTCCTTTTGATAGGTAGGTCCCCCGGGAGTGTATTTATAATAATAATCGTACGTCTCTTTTTTCATGAGATAAGAAGAGATCCCTGCCGATGCAAACCAGTTTTGTTTTGATGAATGACCAAAATTATAACTAAGGGATAAAGGAATTTCGTAAACCCTGCAGTCTGCTTCCACTTTTTCAAGATAACGATAATAATTCCAGAAGCTGGCAGGAGGATGATAAGAACCGGGAGATGAAGTATAAATTTTCCGGCCGCTATAAAAACCCGATCTGATGGTTAGCCTGTCGTTAAAAGTATAACCCAGGCCTGCACCAGCCAGCAGCCTTGTCTTTCCTAATTGATCACCCCCTGTTGCACTAATATCAGGCCCGGCAGATAAAGTGAAAAAGAAAGTATTTCTTTTTTTGCTTTTATCTTTTGTTTTCTTGTCCGGGGAATTTTGTACCACTAATGTGTTGTCTTTATTTGTATTCTCTTTAGCCGATGGATCCTTTTCAACAGGCTTCGTATTTGTTGCAACATCTTTATCGGCAACTACATCTTTCTTATTATTATTTTGCCCGGGGACCAGTGTCGCAGCAATGGTCTTTGTTGTTGATGGATCAAACTGGCCATCGTTCAGCCGTTCCTTATTTACATTTTTATCAGCAAGGTCCTGGTCTTTATTAAAACCTGGGAAAGGTCCTTCGTTCTTTTGTTTCTTCTTAGTGATCCCGTTTGTTGAAGAAATAATAAATGGCCTGTCTTTTTTATTAACTGCATTCAGTAAGGAAGCGTTTTGATCCGCTGGAGTCGGGGTTGTTATTGTTTTATCGTTCCCTGGTATGCGAATGTCTGCAACTTCTTCTTTATTTAGTCTGTCATTATCATCCCCTGGTCTTTTTTCATTTGCAGAAACAGGTGCGGTTGGTTCTCCGGCTGGTTTAGGAATTGTTGTATTAGCAGACGTGACTTGCTTGCTGCCCTTCCATGGTTTATTGTTGAACAACCAAAGACTGCCGGCACCGAGTAGCAGGAATAAAAATATAAATAAGATAAACCTTCTCCTGCGATCATTTTCCTGCGGGAGATGTTTGTTCAGCAGGTCTTCCATCTTAGCCCATGCATTTTCATCATAAGCCGGGTGGTGATTCTCTGCCGCTTCTTTTATCTTATCGTCTAATTCTTCAAACTGCATTTTTGGCAATTTTTATATCGTTCTGTTTAAATAATATTTTCTGCAACTGTCTTCTTGCTTTCGAAAGATTGGATTTCGAAGTGCCCGTTGAAATGCCGAGATGCCGGGCGATCTCGTCATGGCTCAATCCTTCAATAATAAAAAGATTAAAAACGGTGCGATACCCGGGCGATAATTCCTGGATGGCCCGGATGATCTCTTCATATGATAATTTGTCAATAGCATCTTCATGAATGCTGGGCGCATGATATACCACATTGTCCAGCTGTGTAACCATCTGGTGCTTCTGGTTTTTCCGGAAATGATCAATAGCGGTATAAACCATGATCTTCCGGAGCCAACCTTTGAATGAACTGATCACATCCGTATAAGCAGGCTTGTAGTGGTGTATTTCCCTGAAAATTTTAAGAAAGCCGTCATTAAGTATCTCCACCGCATCTTCCTGTTTATTGGCATAACGGTCACAAATGGCCATAGCATACCCGTAGAAAGAGCCGTATAATACTCGCTGGCTCTCCCTGTTATTGAGGCCACAAGCCTCAACATGATAGGTCAGTTCCTCGGCTGATAGCAAT